>JAUPLV010000011.1 GCA_030836725.1 Pseudomonadota bacterium
GAACTACCTCGACATCAAGACCGTGATCGTGTCGTGCGGCACCTGCATGGACCAGCTGCTGAAGTATGAATTCGGGAAGATCTTCCCAGGCTGCCGCCTGCTCGACATCCACGAATACCTGATGGAAAAGGGCGTAAAACTCGACAACATCGGCGGCGAGAAATACCTCTACCACGACCCCTGCCACACGCCGATGAAGACCCATGCGCCGATGAAAGTCGCCAACGCGCTGCTCGGCGGCGGCGTGTCCCTGTCCGATCGCTGCTGCGGCGAATCCGGCACCCTCGCCGTCACCCGCCCCGACATCTCGACGCAGATCCGCTTCCGCAAGGAAGAGGAAATCCGCGCCGGTGTCGCCGCGCTCGATACGGGCAACCAGCCGGTCAAGCTCCTCACCAGTTGCCCGTCGTGCCTGCAGGGGCTGTCGCGCTACAGCGACGACACCGGCACCACGCCGGATTACATCGTCATCGAACTGGCGAAGAACCTGCTAGGGGAAAACTGGATGGCGAGCTATCTCGCGCGCATCGGCAACGGCGGCATCGAGCGGGTGCTGCTTTGAGTTGTCCGCTGTGCGACGCGCCCGGCGGCAGTCTGCTATGGCAGGACGACCTCTGCCGCGTGGTGCTCGCCGACGAGCCGGACTACCCCGGCTTTCTGCGGGTGATCCTGAACGCCCACGTCAAGGAAATGACCGACCTGCCGGCTGCCGATCGGCAGGCCTTGATGCGCGTGGTGTTCGCCGCCGAGGCCGCGCTACGCGAGGCGATGGCGCCCGACAAGGTCAACCTCGCCTCACTCGGCAACGTGGTGCCGCATCTGCACTGGCATGCGATTCCGCGTTTTGCCGACGACCCGCATTTCCCCAACGCGGTGTGGGGCGCGAGACAACGCGACACGCAGCGCGTTGCGCCGCCCAACCTGAACGCGCGATTGATCGACGCGCTTAACCGGCAGCTTGCCCGAGTTCGGGAAACGGAATGACCTGGCCGGCTTCCGGCGCACCCGGACGCTGAACGCGCTGGGCAGGGAAGACGACCGAAAAGGTGCTGCCCTTGCCGGGGGTCGACTGGATATCGAGCCGCGCACCGTGGCGGGTGAGGACGTGCTTGACGATGGCAAGACCGAGTCCGGTGCCGCCGGTTTCGCGCGAGCGGCTGCGGTCGATGCGGTAGAAGCGTTCGGTCAGGCGTGGGATATGTTCGGCGGCGATGCCTTCGCCGGTATCGGTGACTGAAAAAATGCCCTCCCCATCGCGTTCTCGCCAGATCAGCGTGATCTCGCCGCCTTCCGGGGTGTAGCGCACGGCATTCGACACCAGGTTGCCGAGCGCGCTGCGGATTTCCTGCAGGCTGCCTTTCAGCCCGGCTTCGCTGTCGAGTTGCAGTCTGACCCGATGCCGCCCCCTGCTCAGCGACTCGGCTTCGGCTTTCAGCGCGCGCGCCAGTTCCGGAACATCGACGGATTCGTCCCGCAGCACATGATCGGCGCTTTCCAGACGCGAAAGCGTCAGCAGATCGTCGAGCAGGCGCTGCATGCGCCGGGTATGGTCCAGCATCAGGTCGAAATAACGGCGCGATTCGCTGGCCGGCAGTTCGGGCGCGTCGGCCAGGGTTTCGACGAAGCCACCGACCACGGTCAGCGGCGTCCGCAGCTCATGCGACACGTTGGCGATGAAGTCGCGGCGCATGGCGTCGACGCGCTCGAGGTCGGTGATGTCGCGCGCGACCAGCAATTTCTTGCCTTCGCCGAACGGCACCAGCTGCATCGACAGGGTCACCTCGCGGTTGATCGGCGACTTGCACACCAGCCGGCGCGAAAAATCGGCGGCATCGAGAAAATCCAGGAAATGCGCCTGCCGCAGCAGGTAGCGGATGAACTGGCCGCGGTCGCGCTCACTGTCCAGTCCCATGTATTTGCGCGAGGCGGGGTTGCACCATTCGATCTGCTCGTTGCCGTTGAGGATGACCATGCCGTCGGGCACCGCCATCGCGGCATGTTCGAACTGTTCGAGCGCGGAAGTGAGCTGGCCGCGGCTGGCTTTCTGGCGACGCTGAAGTTTTTGCAGCCGATAGAAAATATCGCCCCAGGTGCCGGTGGCTTCGGGCGGATCGACTTCGTCCGGGCTTTCCAGCCAGCGCGACAGGCGAAACTCCTGCCACAGGCGGCGCAGCATGACGAAGGCCTGGATGCCCGCAAGGAATCCCAGCGCGGCCACCCATCCGGAAGCCGCCCATAAGATCAGCGCCACCAGCAAAACGCTGGCCAGCACACCGAGCGGACGCCACCAGAAGCCCATATATCCGATTCAAAGCACGCGGAGCGCGGATTATCCTAGAAACCGCAGTCGGACGCGCCCGAGGGTGCGTCTGATCGGGTGTCTGCCGCGAAGCAACGACGCCGCGGGCCGGGGCCCGCAAGGAGGAGCGAGAGCGGAGTCGTTGCCGCGTCAGCGGCTTTACGAATCCGGCCTGCCCCTTGCGGGTGCAAAGGCAGGCGCACGAGCAGGCGTGCCCTCGGGCGTGTAGCGGACTCACCCATCGGGTGAACAGCATTGAAGGCACTTAATTTTGTATTCATGCGGCGTTTGCAAGGGTGACGAGCGGTCAACTGCGGTTTTTAGGATTATCCCACGTCGGCGGAAAAGCGATAGCCCGACCCGCGCACGGTCTGGATCAGTTCGGCGTGACCGGAGGGCTCCAGCGCCTGGCGCAGACGGCGGATATGGACATCGACCGTGCGCTCCTCGACGAACACATCGTCGCCCCACACCTGATCGAGCAGCTGGGTGCGCGAATAGACCCGCTCGGGATGCGTCATGAAAAAATGCAGCAGGCGGAATTCGGTCGGGCCCAGTTCCAAAGCCAGCGCGTGCCCCTGCACGCGATGACTGCCGGGATCGAGCTTGAGGCCGTTGACCTCGACCGGCTCCTCGGTCATCTGCGGCGCGCGGCGACGCAGCACCGCCTTGATGCGCGACACCAGTTCGCGCGGCGAAAACGGCTTGGTGATGTAGTCGTCGGCACCGGTATCCAGCCCCAGCACCTTGTCGCGCTCCTCGCCGCGCGCGGTCAGCATGATGATGGGGATCGGCTGGTAGCGCTCGTCGCCGCGCAGGCGACGGCACAGGTCGATGCCCGACATGCCGGGCAGCATCCAGTCGAGCAGGATCACGTCGGGCAGCGTGCTTTTGAGGAATTTAAGCGCATGCTCGGCGTCGCCTGCAGTGGTGACCTGGTGGCCCGCCTGCGCCAGATTGAATTTCAGCAGCTCCTGAATTCCGGGTTCATCTTCGACCAGCAATATATTCGCAGCCATGGTGACTCCAGCCCTGTTTCGATGGTGGGAATACTATGACAACAGTATGACTGATTTATGACACCCGGCAGGCTGTCCAAATCCCGCGCCAGCCTGCGCGCTGGTAGAATTCGCGGCTTATTCCTCGATCCCGACTGCCATGGATAAAACCACCCATTTCGGCTACAAGCAGGTCGCCGAATCCGAAAAAGCCGCCAAGGTGGCCGAGGTATTCCATTCCGTCGCGGCGCAATACGACGTCATGAACGACCTCATGTCGGCCGGCCTGCACCGGTTGTGGAAGCGCTTCGCCGTGGCCCAGGCCGGCCTGCGGCCGGGCATGAAAGTGCTCGACGTCGCGGGCGGCACCGCCGACCTCACCCGGCTGTTCCTGAAGGAAGTCGGCGACAGCGGCGCCGTGCTGCTCACCGACATCAACTTCTCCATGCTGCGCGAAGGCCGCGACCGCATGCTGAACGAGGGCAGAATCCCGCCTACCGTGCAGTGCGACGGCGAACGCCTGCCGTTTCCCGACAATTATTTCGATTGCGTGTCGGTGGCCTTCGGCCTCAGGAACATGACCCACAAGGACCAGGCCCTGGCCGAAATGAACCGGGTGCTGAAACCAGGCGGCCGCCTGCTGGTGCTGGAGTTTTCCAAGGTCTGGAAGCCGCTGGAACCGGCCTATGACCTGTATTCGTTCAAGCTGCTGCCGCTGATGGGCAAGCTGGTCGCCAACGATGCGGACAGCTACCAGTATCTGGCCGAATCGATCCGCATGCACCCCGGCCAGGAAGAACTGAAGGCGATGATGGAAGCGGCCGGCTTCATCAGGGTCAGCTACCACAACCTGACGGCCGGCGTGGTGGCGCTGCATAAAGGCTTCAAGGTTTGATTCCTGAAGCCCTCATCGAGCGCAGCCTGAACCACCTGCTGCGGCAGTCGCCCGGGGCGACCGAGGCTTTGCAGCGGCACAGCGGATGCAGCGTGCGCTTCGACCTCCTGATCGCACAAGTCGACTACCGCATCGCCGACGACGGCTATTTCTCCGAAGCCGCGGTCGACACCCCCGACGCCGTCATCCGCCCCACCCCCGCGCTCCTTGCCCGTCTGCCTTTTTTCGGCCGTGACGCATGGCGCTTCGCCGATTACAGCGGCGATTCCGCCCTGCTCGCCACCCTCGACCGCGTGTTCAAGCAGCTGAACTGGGACGCCGAGGCCGATCTGGCGCCGGTCATTGGCGACATCCCCGCGCACCGGCTCAACGCGTTCGGGCGCGACGCCCTCGCCGGGCTCGCCCGCACTGCCGCCGCGCTCGGCCATACCGCCAGCGAATATGTGGTGGAGGAAACCGAGATGATGGCGCGACGGGTGGATATTGCGCGCTTCAACCGCGAAGTGGACACCCTGTCCGATGACGCCGCGCGGCTGGAAGCCCGCCTGCGTTTGCTGGAAACCGGCATTAAATGAAACTGCTGCGTCTCGGCCGCATTCTCTCCGTTGGCCTGCGCTTCGGGCTGGAGGAGTTTTTCCTCGGTCACGAACGGGTTCGCCCGCTTCGCTGGCTGGTTCGGATCACCCTGTTCTGGCGCCCGCTTTCCGAACCACGCGGCGTGCGACTACGCCGTGCGCTGGAGTCGCTGGGACCGATTTTCGTCAAGTTCGGGCAGATGCTGTCGACCCGGCGCGACCTGGTTCCGCTCGATATCGCCGACGAACTCGCCCAGCTTCAGGACCAGGTGCCGCCTTTCCCGTCCGCCGAAGCCGTCGCCACGCTGGTGGGCATGTACAAAAGGCCCCTGACCGAAGTCTTTGCCGAATTCGATGCCACCCCGGTCGCCTCCGCCTCGGTGGCGCAAGTGCATTTCGCCCGGCTTAACGACGGCACCCCGGTCGCGGTTAAAGTGCTGCGCCCCGGCATCGCGCCGGTGATCGCGCACGACGTATCGCTGCTTTATGCCGCCGCCGGCCTGCTGGAAAAGCTTTTCGCCGACGGCAAGCGCCTGCGCCCGCGCGAAGTCGTGGCCGAATTCGAGAAGCATCTGGAAGACGAGCTGGACCTGATGCGCGAGGCCGCCAACTGCTCGCAGCTGCGGCGCAACTTCAAGGATTCCCCGTTGCTTGCGGTGCCCGGCGTGTACTGGGATTATTGCGGCCGCGACGTGATGGTGATGGACCGCATGGACGGCATCCCGGTGAGCCAGATCGAGCGCCTGCGCGAAGCGGGCGTGGATATCCCCAGGCTCGCCGCAGCGGGGGTGGAGATCTTTTTCACCCAGGTGTTCCGGGACGGCTTCTTCCATGCCGACATGCACCCCGGCAACATCCTGGTCAAACCCGATGGCCAGTACGTCGCGCTCGACTTCGGCATCATGGGCACGCTCACCGAGGTCGACAAGCAGTATCTCGCGCGCAACTTCCTCGCCTTCTTCCGCCGCGACTACAAGGGGGTGGCGCAGGCGCACCTGGAGTCCGGCTGGGTGCCGGCCGACACCCGCATCGACGAACTGGAGGCGGCGGTGCGCGCGGTGTGCGAGCCGGTATTCGACCGGGCGCTGAAGGACATTTCCTTCGGCCGCGTGTTGTTGCAACTGTTCCAGGCTTCGCGCCGCTTCAACGTGGAGATCCAGCCGCAACTGGTTCTGCTGCAGAAGACCCTGCTCAACATCGAAGGTCTGGGACGCCAGCTCGACCCCGAACTCGACCTGTGGAAAACCGCCAAGCCCTTTCTCGAACGCTGGATGAACGAGCAGATCGGCTGGCGCGCGCTGGTCAAAAACATGCAGGCCGAAGCGCCGAAATGGGCCGCTTTGTTGCCGCAGCTGCCGCGACTGGCGCACCATGCCCTGAACGAAAACCGGCTGACCCAGCTGGAAGCCGGCCTGAGCCTGATGCTGCGACAGCAGCACGCGCGCAACCGCTGGCTCGGCGCCATCTCCGGCCTGCTGGCCGTGCTGACCACGGCCACCCTCTACTTCATCCTGCGATAAGGACTCGCCATGCTGATCGGTTTCGTCATCCTCTACCTGGTGCTGTCCATCGGCATCGGCCTGTATGCCGCAACCAAGGTCCATAGAGCCAGCGATTACATCACCGCCGGCCGCTCGCTGCCGATGATCGTCGTCGTCGCCATGGTGTTCGCCACCTGGTTCGGTGCCGAGACCGTGCTCAGCATCCCGGCCACCTTCCTCGACGAGAACCTCGGCGGCACGATTTCCGATCCCTTCGGCGCCTCGCTTGCGCTGATCCTGTTCGGACTTTTTTTCGCCCGCCCGCTTTACCGGATGAAACTACTCACGCTGGGCGACTTCTTCCGCCAGCGCTACAACCGCCCGGTCGAAGTCGTGATTTCGGCAGCGATCGCGCTGTCCTATCTAGGCTGGGTGTCGGCGCAGGTGGTGGCGCTGGGACTGGTGTTCAACGTGCTCTCGGACGGCCTCATCACCCAGCCGCAGGGCATCCTGATCGGCGCCGCGGTGGTGATGCTCTATACCCTGTTCGGCGGCATGTGGTCGGTGGCGCTGACCACCCTGGTGCAGATGACGCTCATCGTCGTCGGGCTGTTGTGGATTTCAAAGCTGGTCGGCGACATGCCCGAGGTCAACGGCATCGCGCCGGTCATCGAACACGCCATGGCCGCCGGCAAATTCGAATTCTGGCCGCCGCTGGAATGGGCGGCGATTGTCACCTTCATCGCCGGCCTGCTCACCATGGGCCTGGGTTCGATCCCGCAGCAGGACGTGTTCCAGCGCGCCAACTCGGGCAGCACCGAACGCATCGCGGTGTGGGGAACCCTCATCGGCGGCACACTGTATTTCCTGTTTGCCGCGGTACCGATCTACCTCACCTATTCGGCGACACTGGTCGACCCGGCGATGACCAGCGTGCTGCTGGCCGACGACGCGCAACGGGTGCTGCCCACCTTCGTAAAAACCCATCTGCCACTCTACGCGCAGATCGTTTTTTACGGCGCGCTGCTGTCGGTCATCATGTCCACCGCCTCCGGCACCCTGCTGGCGCCCTCGGTCACCATCTCGGAAAACATCATCAAGGAATTCATGCCGCATCACCGCATGAGCCAGAAAAAACTGCTGTGGATCACACGCAGCGTCGTCGTCGCCTTCACCGTGCTGGTGGTGTTCTATTCGCTGTGGTCGCTGCAAACCGAAACCAGCATCCACCAGATGGTCGCCAATGCCTACAAGGTCACGCTGGCCTGCGCCTTCGTTCCGCTGGTCGCCGGCATCTACTGGAAGCGCGCGAACAATCGGGGAGCGGGGCTTTCCATCGTGCTGGGCTTCGCCGCCTGGATATCGATGGAACGCATTGCCCCGGATGCCGCCCTGCCGCCGCAGTTCACCGGCCTCATCGCCAGTACGTTGGGAATGGTGGCTGGGAGCGTATTGGCCGCAAAATGCCGCGACTGAATGCAGCGTTAAAGTTTCTCCCGGAAGTACCGTAATGCCGTTGAGTTACTTATTTTTATCCTTTATCCTTCGACGATGCAGAATTCAGAACAAGTCGCGTCCTCAGATCACATCTTTGACCAGTCCACTCCGGCCTGAACCCCGGACAACCAAAGAACCAACCCGGCAAAACACGCCAGCTCGACATTAATGGGAGATACAACGATGTACGACATGAAAACAATCAAAGGCCTGCTCCTTGCAGGTCTGATTGGAACAAGCGGAATACTGGGGGGATGTGGCGGCGGCGGGGGCGCCGCTACGCCATCGTATTGGACGATCGACGTGCGGGCCGACGCCACGGCGCTGCCGATCAATATCGCGAACGAAGGGCCGAGTATTGGCGGCCGTTACACCACCACGCTGTATGTCGAAGTGAAGGATTCCGCTGGCCGGCCAATTTCGAATAGCAATGAGGTTATAGGCTGTTCTTATGTGGGCGGGCTCGATTCGGGGCCGCTCTACTATCTCGATGGCGATCCAGACCACGAAACGACGGAAACCATCGATGGCGTTGAATACACCTACCCCAATGCGTATCGCGCCGTGACGCTGTCGCCCAACGCGGGTCTGGCATCTTTCCATTTTCTTGCCTCCGATGTGGCTGGCCCAGCTACCATACGCTGTTCCGTGACCGACGCTGGCAATGTCGTTCAGTCGGACGAAGTGACGATACAGGTGGGTAGCAATACGTCCAGCGGCAAGGTTTCCCAGGTGGTGTTCGATCGTTCCAGCCAAAACTACCTGTTCGTGCAGGGTTACAACGGCCCGACACAACTCCAGATACAGGTCGATGTGGTGGATGAGGCTGGGCAGCCGATCGTCAATTTCCCCGCCGGGGTCAACAACCTGCAGCTACGCATCGTTCCCGACCCGGCATCGCCGGCCGATGACAACGCGACGTTGCGCGGTGTCGACGCCTACGGCCAGGCTGTTGCCGGCGCGTCGATCCTTGTCAGGAGCACCAATGGCCAGGCCCAGTTCACCCTGGTCAGCGGCAGCGCGGCAGGCGCGATTCTGATCGAGGCGGTGAGCGACCGCGCCGACAACGATGTCGGCAATGGCGTGACGGAAGCCATCTACAACTATGTGGCCATCTCGGCGGTAACGTCGGCGCCGACGCAAGGGCCGACCGCGACGCCCCTGGCGATCGGCACCGCCAACCCGCCGGATGCCGTGGCCAACATTCCTTATGGCGCGCTGCTCGAAGCCACCGGTGGCTCGGCGCCGTACACCTGGTCACTGGTGACTCCGGGTGCGCTTCCGACGGGACTCTCGTTGAACACCAGCGGGGTAATTTCCGGGACGCCGTTTGGCGGCACGGACGGAACCTACAACTTCGTGGTTCAAGTCAGGGATGCCCAGGGCACGACGCTGCAGAAGCAGATGGCGATCAAGTACACGGCGCCGACTCCGGTTCCAACCGCACCTATGATCGGTGTCAGCACGCTCTCAGCAGGCACCGTGGGCACGCTCTACAACTCTCTGGTCACCGCAACGGGTGGCACGGCGCCTTACACATGGAGCGCGGTGTCCGGTACCTTGCCGCCTGGCTTGAGCCTTAGCGCCAGCGGTGTAGTCAGTGGGATTCCGACTGCGGCGGGTAATTACACCTTCGTGCTGACGGTTACCGGTGCAGGCCTGTCCTCCAGCAGAAGCGTGACCATGACGGTGAACCCCGCTTCAACTGCCGCACCGGTGATCCAGACGGTGTCGTTGCCGGCAGGCAAGGTGCTGACGGCATATACGGCTCAGCTCAACGCGGTTGGTGGTACGCTGCCATACACTTGGACGGTCGACCAGTTGCCAGCCGGCTTGGCTTTGAATGCCGGTACAGGCGTTATCGACGGCACGCCGGCGGCGGCTGGCACCTTCACTTTCATCGTAACGGCGACTGGAGGAGGGATTTCCTCCTCCACCAAGGCCCTCACCCTGACCATCAGCCCGTAAAGCCTGGACAGAGAGAAAAACCCGCCACTGGCCGTGGCGGGTTTTTTTTGCCTACGATCAGGCGTCCTCAATGAGGGCAGACAGAATATAGGGATCGCCCGTTTACCGCCCCAACAATGCCATTCTTCGTTTCAAGGTGACCTACCCCATGTTCACCCCAGCCCGCTGTTCAGGCTGCACAAGCACAGCATCTTGTTATGGTTTTATACAGGGTCTAGCATGAGACCATGATTAAGCTGAATCTGAACCAGGCCAAAGTCCGCTTGTCCGAATGCATCGCCCAAGCCGAAGCAGGGGTGACGGTGGTCATCTGCAAGCGAAACAAGCCCGTGGCCGAGCTCCGCGCGATTCCCCAACCACGAAAGAGGCCACGCCCTATCGGGCTGCTTAAAGAACAGTTTTCTGTGCCGAAAGCATTTTTCGATCCGCTACCGGATGAGATCATCGCCGCATTCGAGGGGCGCGGGGGTTGAACCGCTACCTCCTGGATACATGCACGTTTCTCTGGCTGGTTACAGGCAGCGACGCGCTCGCCGAAGCGGCAAGGCAAAAACCCGACAGGCCGGTAAAAAATATGGTGAGGCTCTGGCGTTCGCGCGGCGGGCTCTGCCGGTGCAGTTCACTCAGCACTTCAGGGAAGCTGTACCAGTCGGGAATTTTCAGCCTGACCCGCATACGGCGCTGGAATTCTTCGCCGCTCAGGGTATGTCACCCTCATCTCACGCCCGCGGCCAAGCCCGGATTCAGGCAGGAACCGGGCTTGATTCAGATCCCGCTGGTAGCTGCGGTCACTTGATCGGAAACACGCGTAAAGAGCGAATTGACGCCAGCCCCGACACTGGCGACGGCCAAAACGATCACAACAGCTATCAGCCCTGCCAGCAGCGCATACTCGATCGCCGTCACCCCGTCATCGGATTCGACAAATTCCCGGAAGATTACGCTGGGTCGCTGCATGTTAACTCCCTTTAATATTTGTCGTCAAAATAGTCCTTACCAGCCACATCATTCCTGACTGGCTTTTTATTTATATGACAGTCGACGATGCGGCACAATAAGCAAATTTTAAAAAATTGCCCCCTCGATTGCCAATCATTCTTTGCTGCCGGTCCAACAGGATGCGCGGCTCATCCATCGCGTCAGCCATAAGTCTTGAAAAACAGAGAAACAAATCGGCCAAGCTCGGCTTCGGACAAATGATTGATGCCCGCCGCGCCCTTGCGTCCGCCGCCGGTTTCGAATTGGCCGCACAGTTCGTCCGCACCGGATTGGGTCGCCAGCGGTGCGCGCACGCTCACAACATAGCCACCTTCGGGTTTGGCGGTGAGAACGGCGTGCGCCTGCGTCGGGGATTCGACCGCCAGCCGATTGCCGAACACGCCGGAAATTCGACGCGCCCATTTCTCGGCGGGCAGCATGAAGATGCGCCCGGTTTCATGCGTTTCCGCTGCGCTCACTGCGACGGCGCGCGCCATGTCGTTCTGGTAGCCGCTTTTCAGCGTTTGATAGGCCGGCGCTTCGGCGATGAAAGCGAAGGGGTCGGCAAATGGGCGCAGCAGCCGGTACAGCTCGGCGGGATCGAAAAACAGATCGTCGAGCGATTCGCCATAGCCGTTGTAGTTGAGACATTCGCCCAGCGTCTGCAATTCCGCCAACTGGCTGCCCGACAGCCCGAGCGGCGCGGCAGCCTGCCGCGCCGCTGCGGCCATATTGTCGCCGAATGCCGCCGCGACCGCCCATGCCAGCCGCCGGCCCTGGAGATGGCGGTTCACCAGCAGGCTGGTGCAGACATTGGCATCGGTGTCGATGTGCGGCTCGAAGTTCGGATGCTTGGGGATATCGCCGGGCTGGTGGTGATCGAAATAACGGACCTGCGCGCCAGCGGCGAGCAGGCGGTCGAGCGCGTCGCGGTTCTTCGACAGCGCGATATCCAGCACGGTGATCCTATCGCCCGCCCGTGCGTTGACCCGCTTCAGCAGGCTGATGTCGCGTTTGGGTCCGGTGACCAGTGCGGACTCGGCGGGTTCGTCCAGACGCAGCTGGTGCAGGGCGCAAAGGCCGTCGGCGTCACCGTTGAAAACGTCAATCAGTTGCATGAGGTGGCTGACTGACAGGTGATCGTTGCAGGAATGGCTGGTGTCGTAGCGTCATTAACGCGCGGCGCGCTATGCATAAAACGCCGATGGGAGAAATGGCCGGACGGGCCGCTCGGCTTCGATAGCCTGGGCAGAAAGGCGCGTACGGAGTGCGGCATCAATCCTTTGCATCCGATGTCTGCAACGTGCTCCGCAGCAAATCCAGCTTGCCGAAAAGCGCCCGTGTCATGCCCGATACGCCCTGGCGCCCGGTGTCGACCACGATATCCGCCACTTCCCGGTAAAGCGGGTCGCGCTGCCGGTACAGTTCGCGCAGCTTTGCCAGCGGGTTGTCCGTCTGCAGCAGTGGGCGGTTGCGGTCGTGGCGCGTACGCTCAAACAGATGCTCGGGCGTGCCACGCAAGTAAATCACCACACCATTTTTCTTCAGGTTTTCGCGGTTGGCCACCGACAGCACCGCGCCGCCGCCGGTCGCCAGCACGATGCCGGACAGGGCGGTCAACTCGGCGATCGCCGCCTCCTCGCGCTTGCGGAATCCGGCCTCGCCCTCGATCTCGAAAATCACCGGAATCCTGACGCCGGTGCGCGCCTCGATCTCGTGGTCCGAATCGTGGAATTCGCAGCCGTAGTGTCTGGCCAGAAGCCGGCCCACCGTGGTCTTGCCGGCGCCCATCAGGCCGACGAGGAAAAGATTGTCTTTCTTGCTCATGGCGTCATTCTAATGGAGCGCAACCCGATGACCGGGGTTGAAACAGGCTCGACGGGAAAATCCGGACGAAAAAAAGCGCGGGACAGGCCCGCGCTTTTGTGCGCACAGCAATCAGCGGATCGACAGGCGATCGTCGATGATGCGCGGGGTGAGGAAAATGATCAGCTCGGTCTTGGCGTTCTCCTTGCTGGCAGTCTTGAACAGATTGCCGAACAGCGGAATATCGCCCAGCAGCGGCACCTTGCTATCGGTCGACTTTTCCTCTCCATCATAGATGCCGCCCAGAACCAGGGTTTCGCCGTTGTTCACGCGCACCTGGGTCTTTATCCGCTTGGTGTCGATCGCGTAATCGGTAAAACCCGCGATAGCGCGCGGGGCATCCTTCTGCACCTCGACCGTCAGGATGACCGCATCGTTGTTGAGGATCTGCGGGTCGACCAGCAAGCACAGAAAGGCGTCCTTGAACGCCACCGTTGCGGTGACGGCATCCGTGGCAGGCGTGATGTACGGAATCTGCACGCCGCTCAGAATCACGGCCGGCTTCTGGTTGGTGGTCATCACCCGCGGATTGGAGATCACCCTGCCTTTCTCGTCCGCCTCCAGTGCGCGCAACTCCAGGCTCAGCAAATTGCCGTTGGCGAGATTCAGCAGGGACAAAGCCAGGTTGCCGGCGCCGTCGGATACCGGCAGTGCCTGACCCGAGCCAATCGCTGGCGCGCCGAGCGTCGCCCCACCAATCTGAACGGGATCGACCAATCCGTTGTTGATGACTTTGGACGCTGAAAAACCCAAACGCGCGCCAAGGTCGCGGCTCCAGCCGTCGGTTGCCACCACCACCCGCGCCTCGATCATGACCTGACGGGCAGGCACATCCAGCCGCGCGAGCAATTCGCGAACTTCCTGAATCTTGCGCGCCGTATCGGTGATAATGAGGGTGTTGGTCTTCAGTTCATAGGTTGCGCGGCCCCGCTTGGTCAGTATCTTCTGGTCGCTTTCTTTATCTCCCGTGCCTTGCTGCGACGCCTGCGCCGCCGCTGCGGCGCCGGTCAATCCCTGAGCTTGCGCCGAGCAGTTCACCTTATTATTGCCGGTGGAAGCAAGGAACGCCCCCGCGGCAAAGCCATACAGCATGGTTTGCGCTTCATCCGCCCGCATGTAGTTGAGCTGGATAAACTCAGTAGCCAGAGGCTCCAGGTCGGCGACGGCCGACCGGGCCTCGTACTCGAGTTTTTCCTTGGCCATCAACTCGTCCTTGGGGGCAACCCATATCACGTTGCCGTTCTGCCGCTTGTCCAGGCCCTTGGTCTGCATGATGAGGTCGAGTGCCTGGTCCCAGGGCACGTCCTTCAGCCGCAGGGTAAGATTGCCAGTCACCGAGTCGCTGGCGATGATGTTGAGGCCGGTGAAGTCGGCGATGACCTGCAGCACCGAGCGCACCTCGACGTTCTGGAAATTGAGCGAGAGTTTTTCGCCAGCGTATTTGATCTTGCCGTCAGCGGTCTTCTTCTGCGCATCGTCGCTCGGCTTGACCTCGACAATAAAGTTGTTGTCGGTCTGGTAGGCTGAATACTCCCAGCCGCCCTTGGGCTGGATTACCATCCGTGTGTTGTCGCCCAGGGTGTAAGTTTCGACGGTCTGCACCGGCGTACCGAAATCGGCCACATCCAGACGGCGCTGCAGGGCCTTGGGCAACTCGGTGCCGATGAAATCGACAACCACCCCGCCGGTCTGCTGGCGGATATTGATGCCGGCCTGCGCGTCGGACAGGGTGGTCACGATACGCGCTTCGCCTGCCGCGCCGCGGCGGAAATCGACAGCGCGAATGCTGTGGCGTGCCTTGCCGGGTGCCGCTTCGGAAAAATGCGGGCTGACATTGACTGGGGCCGCGCCGGCACCCACATCGCCCAGAGCAACGAACAGCGATTTGCCCTCGATCCTGGCTTCGTATTCGACCGACTTGTTCAGGTTCAGCACCAGGCGTGTGCGCGTGCCCGCCTGAACCACATTCACGCTCGACAGCGGTCCCAGATTGGTCTCGACCGTATTCCGCCCCATGGCGTTGCCCGTGTCAGGCAGGTCTAGCGCGATACGCGGGGGATTGCTAACGGTGAAACCAGCCGGAGTCGCAGTCAACGCGTTCTTGAGATTGATCCTGACGACGATCTTGCCGCCTGGCAGGGTGGTTGTCTCGACGCCCTGCACCGCGTTGGTGGTCGCTGGCGCGTCGGCAGCACGCACCGCAAACGGCAGCATGAGGCCGGTGAGCAAGGCCGCCCCGAACAAATGGCGGGTCATTTTCCGGACAATGCTTCGAACTGTAATTTTGGGCAATGGATTCATGTCAGCCTCTTTGAAATCGGTGGTACAAGGGCGCTTTGTAATAATCGTAGCGAGCGGATTGCAGCCGAGCACGGCCAGGGCGCCGGATTCACCCGGCCTATGCACGCGCCGCATATCTATAAATTTGCCCATCATCATTCTTGCAGGATAAGGGTGCTGACGCGCTCGGTCCAATCCCCCGCACTATCCTGGATGGTTTCATGCAAAGTCACTTCGCTATCGGTGATCTGAGTGATCATGCCAAAATTCTGGCCGATGTAATTGCCTTTTTTGACATGATAAATCGCGTTAGTGGATGTTTTGACCACCGCGTGAATCACGCCCTGCCTGGACATGGCGCCTACCATTTTGAGGGTTTCCAGGGCATAACTCTCAAGCGGCTCTTTCGGGCGATCGAGGTCGGGCTGCATGCCCCCTCCTCCGCCGCCGATCGACAATTTGCGGGGCTTGAAGGGATCGGGCAAATCAAAAGCGTCGTAGGCGAAGGGTTCATATGCCTTGATCTGCGGCAGGGGCTCGATTTTTCCCTGCATGTCCTTGCCGGATTCGGCGACGAAGGCCCGCAGATCATCCATGCCGCCATCGCCGCAACCCGTCAACCCCAATGCGATTGCCACGGAAATGAGGCGCTTCATTTCTTCATCTCCTGGCCTTTAGCTTTGTCAGCGTCGGCCGTTTTTTTGCGGGCGCCCACTTCCTCCTCATCCAGGTAACGATAGGTTTTGACGACTGCATCCATATTCAGCACGCCATCCTTGGCGGGCTCCATGACAATGTTCTGCAACGTGACAATGCGCGACAGCTTTGAAATATCGCTGACAAAAGCCGCGATGTCATGATAGCCACCGGTGACCTTGACGCGAATCGGCGTTTCGGCATAGAACTCGGACATGGTTTCAGCTTCCGGCTTGAACAAATCGAACTGCAAGCCGCGCCCCAAGCCTGCCTGGTTGACATCGGTAATCAGCGCATCCATTTCCTGCTTGTTCGGCAACTGCTTCAGCAACGCGCCAAAGGCCTGCTCGATATCGGCCAATTGACTGATATAGGCCTCCAGGTTGATGGCCTGGTTTTTTTTGGTAGAGAAGTCTGCACGCAACTGGGTTTCCTTCTGCTTGATCTCGTCCAGCTTTTCCATGCCAACGCGCCAGTCGAACCACCAGCCCGCTGCCACAATGGCCACGCACAGCAAACCCAGCGCCGCCAGCTTGGTCGGAAGCGGCCAGTCAGCCAGGGTCTTCAGGTTGAGTTGCTTTATTTCATCCAGGGTCATGCTTTGCCCCCCTTGTCATTCGTTTCATCCGTCTGCTGGCGGGTCTGTTTGACCGTAAGCACGAATTCGTTGGCGCGCAGATTGTTCACTGTGGCCGCCTTGATTTCGCCGAGACTGGCCGATTCAAACCAGGGTGAGTCATCCAGATTGCGCATCAGGGTGGATACGCGCGCGCTCGACTGGGTATAACCGCTGATAGTGACAAGATCACCCGTCTGCCTGAAGGACTTGAGATAGAGCCCGTCGGGCAGCAGGCGAATCATCTGGTCGAACAGATGAACCACTTCGGCGCGGTTGGACTGCAGGGTTTCGACGACCTGCTTGCGTTCCAGCAGCGCCTGCGTCTGCTGACGGATTTTATTGATCTCGACGATCTGGCTTTCGAGTTTGGCAATTTCGCTGCCAAGGTAAGCATTGCGCTCTTCCTGAGCGCCCTGCCAGACCGAAATAATGCTATGGCCCACGAGGACCACAATCACACCTAGTGCAACAGCGATGCCCAGCAGAACACTGAACTGGCGGCGTCGCGCAGCGCGCGCAAGTTCGCGGTGGGGGAGAAGGTTAATGCGGATCATCAGGAGTCAAACCTCCGCATGGCAAGGCCACAGGCAACAAAGAGGGAAGGCGCATCGGCGGTCAACGCCTGCGGTCGTATGTGGGTCCCGACAGCCATATTGGCGAATGGATTGATGACCAGGGTCGGGGTGCCGGTGCGCTTGGCAACCACATCATCGATGCCCGGGATCATGACGCCGCCACCGGCCAGAAGAATATGATCGACAGTTTGATACTGGGTTGAAGTGGTGAACAACTGCAGGGCGCGGGCAATCTCCATCGCCAACGTCTCGGTGTAAGGTTGCAGCACTTCCGTTCCATAACTTTCGGGCAAGGTTCCCTTGCGCTTGGCGCTTTCGGCCTCCTCGCTGCTCATACCGAAGCGACGCGAAATTTCATTGTTGAGCTGATTGCCGCCGAAACCATGTTCGCGCAGATAAACCGATTCGTTGTTGTTGAGGATGTTGATGTGCATGTTCTGCGCCCCCACATCGATAATCGCCACGGTCTGCCCGGCGCCGCTGTTGGGCAACTGGTCGGCGATCTGCTCATATGCAGTCTGCGCGGCGTAAGACTCAACGTCCATGATGAACGCTTTGAGACCGGCCGCCTCGACTACCGCCACGCGGTCTTCGACCTTTTCCTTGCGCGCGGCGGCGAGCAGAATCTGCACATCGTCCGGGCTGCTGGGCGACGGGCCAAGCACCTGGAAATCCAGATTCACCTCATCCATCGAAAAAGGAATGACCTGATTGGCTTCGGCTTCCACCTGGTTTTCCAGATCGATCCCCTTGAGGCTGGCCGGCGCCAGAATCTTTTTGGTGATGACCGCCGAGGATGGCAGCGCGAGCGCAACGTACTTGATCCGCGTGCCAAGCGCTTTCCATGCGGTGCGCAGGGTATCGGCCACCTGGTCGAGATTGGCGATATTGCCATCGGTCACCGCATCCTTGGGCAAGGGCTCGATGACGTAGCGTTCCACCCTCAGCATCCCCTTGCCCGCATCGGACAACTCCACCAGCTTGATCGCAGTCGTGCTGATGTCGAGTCCGATGATGGGCAGGCTTTTGGCCGTGAGCCAGTCCAGATTGAAATTCAGTTGCAAGAGTTTTCCTTTACGCTTCCGAGGGTTGGCGCTTTTTCTTGTAATCGTTTTTGAATGCTAGCAACAACCTGCGGTTTTTAACAGCTTTTTTCTTGCCGCACGACAAGAGTTGAACAAGTGTGTCCAATTTCCAACACCACTAACGCCTATAATCATCGGAAACTTTAGGCATGAATTCTTGAGGAACCGAATGTTTTCCAAATGGTGGCATTACGCACTGGCCCTGACCATCAGCCTAGGCGTGGTTGGCACGGCTCTGGCCGGGCTGGCGGCAGCGCTCATTTATCCCAAGCTGCCGCCGCTCGAAGCGCTGACCGACTACAAACCCAAGCTGCCGCTCAGGGTCTACACGGCGGACGACGCGCTGATCGGCGAATTCGGCGAGGAGCGCCGCGCCTTCATCGCCATCGCCAAGGTGCCCGCCTATATGAAGCAGGCGATCATCGCGGCCGAGGACGAGCGCTTCTATACTCACGGCGGGGTGGATACGCTCGGCGTGCTGCGCGCGGCGGGATCGAACCTCATGTCTGGCGGCGCCAAGGAAGGCGCCTCGACCATCACCATGCAGGTGGCGCGCAACTTTTTTCTGTCGAACGAAAAAACCTTCACCCGCAAGCTGTCCGAAGCCATGCTGGCGATGAAGATCGAGCACAATCTGTCGAAGGACAAAATTCTCGAGCTCTACATCAACCAGATCTACCTGGGGCAGCGCGCCTATGGCTTCGAGGCCGCGGCGCGCACGTACTTCGGCAAGCCGATGCACGAGTTGTCTCTGGCCGAGTTCGCCATGCTGGCGGGCCTGCCCAAGGCGCCTTCGCGTTACAACCCGGTGGTCAACTTCCCGCGCGCCAAGGCGCGCCAGGAGTACGTGCTCAAACGCATGCTCACGCTCAAGTTCATCGACCAGCCGACCTGGCAGGCCGCGGTTAGCCAGAAACTGGTGATTCGCACGGCGCGACAGTCCACCGACGTGTCCGCCGACTATGCCGCCGAAATGGTACGCCAGGCCCTGTTCGAGAAATACGGCGAAGCCATCTACAGTTCCGGCTTCAAGGCCATCACCACCCTGCGACGCAAGCAGCAGGCCGCGGCCAACCAGGCCGTATGGCAGGGCATCGCCGACTACGACCAGCGTTACGGCTACCGCGGACCGGAAAAACAGATCGCCCTGCCGACCGACAAGGCGACGCGCGTCGCCGCCGTCGCCAGCGCGCTGGAAGACCTGGCGCCGGTAAGCGACATGCAGCCCGCGGTGATCGTGAGCGTCGCCAAACAACTGATCCGCGCTCAATTGCAGGATGGCAAGGAAGTGGAAATCAGCGGCAATTCACTCAAATGGGTGGGCAACTGGGTCGCCGCCAAAAAAGGCCGGCAACTCGTCCCCGGCGCGGTGGTTCGCGTGCAGGCGACCGGCGGCAAGCCTCAATGGCGTCTGGTTCAATTGCCGGAAGTGGAGGCCGCGCTGGTCGCGCTCGACCCCAATGACGGCGCCATCACCGCGCTGGTCGGCGGCTTCGATTTCAACCGCAACAAGTTCAATCGCGTGACCCAGGCATGGCGGCAGCCGGGATCCAGTTTCAAGCCCTTCATCTATTCCGCCGCGCTTGAAAAGGGCTATACCCCGGCAACCATTATTGAAGATACCCCGATATCGCTGAGCGCCGAGGAAGCCGGCGGCACGCCCTGGGAGCCGAAAAACTACGACGGCAGCACCAGCGGCCCGGTACGTATGCGCAGCGCGCTGACGAAATCGCTCAACCTGGTATCGGTGCGCATCCTTCAGGGCATCGGCCCCGATTACGCGCGCGACTACATCCGCCGTTTCGGCTTCGACCCGGCCCGCCATCCGCCTTATCTCACCATGGCGCTGGGCGCGGGAAGCGCCACCCCGCTGCAGATGGCGGCTGCCTACGGCGTGTTCGCCAACGGTGGTTTCAGGGTCAAGCCTTATCTGATCGACAGGGTGTACGACAAGGACGGACGGTTGTTGATGCAGGCCAATCCGGAAAAGGCCGGCGGCAACGCGCCGCGCGTCATCGATCCGCGCAATGCCTGGCTGATGACCGCGATGATGCAGGACGTGGTGCGGTACGGCACCGCCGCGCGCGCCAGCCAGTTGGGACGCAGTGATATCGCCGGCAAGACTGGCACCACCAACGATGCACGCGACACCTGGTTCGCCGGCTACAGCCCCGACCAGGTGGCCATCACCTGGATGGGCTTTGACCAGCCGCGCTCACTGGGGCGGCACGAAACCGGCTCGCAATCCGCGCTTCCCATCTGGATCAACTTCATGGATACGGCGCTCAAGGGGCGTCCGCAGAAAGGCTGGCCCATGCCTCCCGGCATCATCAGCGTTAAAATCGACCCGGCCACCGGCACCCATCGATCCGACTCGGTGGTGGATGAGTTGCTTGACGATCTGCTGAGGGACAACGCCCCAGGCATGTTGGAATACTTCTACCAGGAATTTCCGCCTCCCGAGGCCGGCGCGAGCGGGATGGAAGATGACCCTGGCGCTGCGCCGGCTCCTGGCGCCCCGGCGCCAACGGTTCCCGGAGTCGCGCCGTGAAAAACCAGGACATGCGCCGTCGCATCGCCCACGCGGCGGCGCGCATACTGGCCGAGGATGGCAGCCTCGATTACGGCAGCGCCAAGCGGAAGGCCGCGCGCCAGTTGGGGATGCCCGACAGCGGCAGCCTGCCCGACAACCAGCAGGTCGAAGAAGCCCTGCGCAGCTACCTGGCGATCTATCAGGCGGACGAGGTGCGTGCGCAACTGACATTGCTGCGGCAAATTGCCATCGAATACATGGAGCGGCTGTCGGCTTTCGATCCCCACCTGACCGGTCCGGTGCTTAATGGAACCGCGGGGAAGCACACCGATATCAACCTGCAGCTTTTTACCGACCAGCAGAAAGACGTTGAATTCCTGCTGATGGGCCTGTCCCCTCCATATCAGGCCGGAGAGTATCGCGCGGCGGACGCACCCGGACGAGTCTATCCCCGCTTTTTCATCGACGACCCGCGCGCGTCGGTCGATCTCGTCGTCTACCCGGCCGCCGAGTTACGCAACATGAAGCGCCAGCAGGCCGACGGCAGTCCTCGCCGCCTGCGGCTTCCGCAGGCTCGCGAACTGGTCTGAATTTTTTCAACCAAAATCGTCCATTAGGCACACGATGACGGTACGACCGGGGGCGAAGTACTTTGGGTAGGGTGCACTCCATGCACCGATTGACGCCCGAAGGTGCACGGAGTGCACCCTACGAGCCACAAATCGGCTAATGGACAATTTGGGTTCAACGACAAATCTTTTCAACGGCCCTTGACTTTGTCCCTGTCGCCCTTGGATACTTTACTGACGCGCCATTTGTGAAGATCGGGAGAGCCGCGACCGCCGGACCAGGCAAACGTGCGCACGATATCTGGCGAAAAAATAATGGGCGGCACGCAGTTGAAATTTGCATGGAAGATGCTTTACTAAAATTGAGGTAAAAGGGATGGCGATCGGGATGTACGCCATTGAACTGTAGGTGCGGTAGTTGTTTTTGTTCGTTTGACTAGAAAAGGAGAGGTACTGTGAAAAAACTGATTTCGGGTGTTCAGCGTTTTCTGAAGGATGAAGAGGGCGTCACAGCCATTGAGTATGGCCTGATCGCCGCGCTGATCGCGGTGGTGATTATTGTCGCGGTGCAGACGGTCGGCACCAACTTGAACGCTGTGTTCTTGAGGGTTGCTTCAGCTCTGGACGCCGCTTAAAAAAGGGGCAAGAGTTTCGGTCGATGGTGGCGATGAGAATCCCTCCACCGACCGGAGGCCTGCCCGAATCTCTTAAGGCAGTTCTGGCTGAGCGTGAGCCCCGCTTGAAAGTTCGAAGCGGGTAGAAGGGTTACGGCCACGGCACGGAATGCATGCTGTAAATGGATGGAATCAGTGCTGGAGTTCTGGCCATATTGTTGCTCGTCGCAGCGTGGCACGACATTAAAGACCACCGTATCCCAAACCCGCTGGTAGTGGCAGGAGCGTTGGCGGGTGTCTTTCAGCACGCCCGGATGGATGGGTGGCACGGGCTGGCGTTTGGGGCTGAGGGTATTGCGGTTGGGTTTGCGGTACTGCTGCCCTTCTATGTCATGCGCATGCTCGGGGCCGGCGATGTCAAGTTGATGGCGATGGTGGGCGCATTTCTTGGGCCATGGGGTGTATTGGGTGCATTGCTGGCTACTTTCCTGGCCGGCGGCGTGCTGGCTTTGGGTGTCGCCCTGCGGGCGAAGGCAATGACCCGTCTGGTTCGGAACCTGAAACTGATGGCGTTGGGGAGCATGGTGAGAATGAGCGAGGGACAGGCGCCGAGCGTGGACGACCTGCCCGAATCGGTGGGCAAACTGCCCTACGCGGTTGCCATCGCAAGCGGAACCCTTGGCTACCTTATCTGGAAACACGTTGTATGAAATTGTATGAATCTGGCAGCCTGCCGAAAATGGTATAGAAATAAAGCATGTGTCATCCAGCAACCAGGGGATGCCAACCAACGCAAAAGAGGCCAGGATGCGCTGATTGATTCGTTTTAGGTGGTCCGTCCTTGCAAGCCAGGAACGGCAACGAAGTGATGGATGCACGGACCATTCCGGATCGTCGCTTCAAATTTAAAGACGAATCAATCAGCATTTCCCCAGTAATTAAGCGCGCAAGGGACTGATAAAAAACAAAATGTCGAACGCACTTGCCAATCAGACATGGGCTGAAGCAGATCGGCGCAGAATGCAACTGCCGCCCCAGCCGAACACCATCGAGGAAACGGGCCTTGGCTTCCAGTTCCTGATGGAACTGATCGCCAAAACCCTGTTTCAGCGTGGTCAGCTCCGGCTGACGGAACTGGTTGACGACACCAGGCTGGCGGTGGGGGTACTGTTGCCATTGCTGGCTTTCATGCGTACCGAGCGGATGTGCGAAGTGTCGCGCAGCAGCGAAACCGAGACCTCAACCGCCTATACCCTTACCGATCTGGGACGCCAGCGCGCCGAAGATTACCTGCGTAAAAGCCAGTACGTTGGTGCGGCGCCGGTCACCCTGGAATCGTATGTCAGGCAGGTACGTCAGCAGTCCATTACCAACATGCAGGTGACTCGCGAAAAGCTGGCACAGGCATTTGACGGCATGGTGGTCAAGGAAGGTATTCTCCGGCAGTTTGGCGCCGCGATGAATTCGGGCCGGGCGATTTTCGTTTACGGGCCGGCAGGCAGCGGCAAAACCTTCATTGCCGAACACCTCGCGAAATTGCTTTCGGGGGGGGTGGCCATTCCCCACGCTATCGCGGTTGATAATGAAATCATCCAGGTGTTCGACCCGGAGACGCATGAGCCGCTTTTTAACGAACCCAGCGATCGCCCCGAATTCGATCGAAGAATGGCATGCGAT
>JAUPLV010000233.1 GCA_030836725.1 Pseudomonadota bacterium
ACAGCAGCCACCTCGTCTGCGACTTCTACCGGCAACTCAGCAACTGGCTCGGCCTTGGTCACTGATTGGCTGTTGACGTGTTCCTCCCACACCTGTTTAAGGCGGGCCGGATTGCCGCCGCCGATTTTCTGGCGAATGGCGAAACCTGTCACGGTGCGGCCGGCAGCATGTAGCTCCTGACCTGCATTGATGATCGACTCTGTAGTGAATTCTGCCGGACGCATGGATGGCCCCTCCTGAACAAACAAACGAATAAACAAACAAACGAACTAACGATCGCAGTTCAAGTTTGATCGGCAGTTAGCTGGCTGCCGGTTTTTTGGTGTTTTCTGTCCACACACACGCTTTCAATCTTCACCAGGTAGCAAGATGGTGATGACCGGATCGCCGTTGTCCCCCGGCCCCATGTGCAAGACCAATTTCACCAAGCGTGGCCGCACGCCGTGCCCGCCACGGGGTACGCGGTAGAGCTGGAAAACAAGTCTCTGTGCACCAGCGCCACGACGCGCAGCGTTCATCGCCATCCACAGCACGTCCCACAGTCTCCCCGCCTCGTCTTGGTAGGTCTGGCGGCGGCTGTCCGCTTCACCCCACTCCACACAATCTGCCCACGCCGCACGGGTGACGGCAACCGGGATGCGAAACCCGGCCTCGATAGCCAGCTCGGACACGTCGATCAAATGGCCGTCGTCGATGGCCTGCTTGCGGGTGTAGCTGTAAATCACTTCACCGAAAATCTCGTTCATCGTGTTCATGTGGACCTCCTCTGTTGATGGTTGCTTGCGGGTATCTCGCGAACTGGGTTTCAAAACTGCCGGATTCGAAGATTCTGGAGCCCCGGCCTTTCTGCTCCGGCGCTGGCTGGTGTCCTGCTTGCCCGCGCTGCCGTCTTTCGTGAGTTCCTTCGCCCTTGCGACGGGTTTAGGCGTGGGGATGAGAGATGCAATGGGACGTGGAATAAATGTCGTTGCCCGCGCGCGCAGCTCGGCTTGGCGGGTGGCGGCGTTTTATGCCGCGAAAGCCCCTTGCAAGGCGCATAGCGCCGCTCCCTCAGCAGACCGGCTATGGTCGCGAACTAAGGGCGAAGGAACTCACGAAAGATGGTGTGGATTACGCGGAGGCACCGGCTGCGACGGTGCGTGGTTGAAGGTTTCCAGGCCAGCGCGATGTCGTAGGCATGGCGCTGACAACCGCTGTTGCCGCCGGAACGGCGGAGCGGAGCCGACGCCGCAGGCGTGGGCGGAGCGGAAAAGTCAGGAAACGCAGGCGTGAAGCGCGCTGCGACTAGGGGGACAAGACGACGGCCTTGTCCCAGCGAAGCCAGGCCCGCGCGTTGCGGGCACCTCGGCTAGGTCACGTAGGCGGGAAGCAGCTCCCCAAAAAACGCACAGATGCGGCTAGAAGGCGGCTTCCCACTGCTCCAGCTGTTTAACCGTCTCGGGCAAACCCTGTTTCAGCAAGCAGTCCAAGTATTCGCGCGTAGTCATGGGCGGTTTCTTCAAGGATTGGCGATGCCTCGCAACCGCTTCCAACACCCGGGCTGCATTGAGATCGATCAGATCGGAAATGAATTCGTCCGGGTGCAGCGCCTCGATGTCATATTTGTCGAGCTCGTTGGCCGGAAAGTCCTTGAGATTGAACGTGAGGATCACGCTCGACTGACTGCGGATCGCAGCGGCGAGAACGTGGCGATCATCGGCATCAGGCAGCTGCAAGGTCGGGATTAGGTAGTCGTAACCCTCCACGAGGCCATCACGAACACTGCGATTCATCAGATCCCGCGTCCTCTCCAGCTGCGCGCGAGTCAAATCCTGGCGCGACTCCAGGAGACTGCTCATCCATTCTTCGTGAATCTCGTCAGTCCACTTGGCCCGGTACAGATCCGTGAGGGCCAGGTACATCAACAGATCCCGCAGCGGTGCCGGATAAAGAACACACGCGTCATACACAACAGAAAAATTTGCCATTCAATAGCCCATGTTCAGTTCTTGCGCCTGGGCCGCCAGCTCCTCCAATGCCTTCATTCTGTCCGCATCAATCCTGGTCTTGTAATCGACCAAATCCTGATATCGCACGCGACGATGAGTACCCACCTTGTGGTACGGAATCGTCCCGCTGTCTAGCAGCTTGACCAAATGCGGGCGTGAGACATTGAGCATGTCGGCCGCCTCTTGTGTTGTGAGTTCCGCATGCACGGGAATCATGCTCACCGCATTTCCTTGGGCCATCTCGGACAGAACATCGATCAAGAGTCGAAATGCCGCAGTCGGAACACGTACTGCTTCATGCTCGCCTGCCTGATCGATCACCCGGATAGCCTGGGATTCTTCCTTCGTGCTTAGGTACAGAGAGAGCTGCCTACTGCTCTCTCTCGCCAGCGAAACTTCCGCCTCTGTTGGAAGGTCGGGCCTTACTTTCGTATTCATCGTCGTCTCTAAATTCTTCAATTCTGCTATGCGGTGTCAGATGTCCGGTCGTGTCTTCAGCTTGTCTGTTCGATGTCTCGTATGTCTTCGCAGTGTCGTCAATTCGCTTTTCGTCAGTTCGAACGCCGCCGACTCCTAGGGGCGAAGTCGCGGCGTTGATTTACTATACACAAACGAAACAAACGAAACAAGTGAAATAAACGAAATTCGTCCGACGAAGGGAAACGGCTTGGGATTTGTACGCCTGGGGCAACAGCTCTGGGGCGTCAGCGGCGCCAGCCAGCCCTACTTCACCAACTCCAAAAGCTTTCCGAAGCTGTTCACCACGTCATACTTCACATTTTCCGGGGCGAAGCGACGGTTCATCTCGTCGAAGAATTTGCGGGCGCATTTGATCTTGGTTTTCTCGATCTCGCGCAGATCCATCGACGACATCGACCCCTTCGTTTCCGCCACGAAGTAGATGTGCTTCACCGAGCCTTCCTTGAAGGATATGGCCCAGTCGGGGTTGTAGTCACCGACCGGGGTCGGGATCAGGAAACCGCGCGGCAACTTGGCGTACACGACGACTTCAGCACTGGCCTCCAACGCCTCGGCAAAATCCCGCTCCGGCTTGGACCCGGAGTCCGGCAACACGAAGTCGTAGATGTGGTGCTTGGGCGTTTTGACCGCGTTGCTGAAGTCCTGCTTGGTTTGCCCGGCGGTGAAGATGTCGAGGTCGAACCTGTCCTCGAC
>JAUPLV010000089.1 GCA_030836725.1 Pseudomonadota bacterium
AAAGCGATTAATGTTTAATCCGAGCCGCGATCAGGTCCGCCAGTTTTTCTTCGACGTGTGGGCGAAATATCGTGCGGGGCTGCCGCTGGAAGGGGCGGAGCAGCCCGCGCTCGACGCCGTGCTCGCGCATCCCGAATACCACGCGCTCCTCAATCAGCCGGACCGCTTCAAGGACCGCGATTACCTGCCCGATGCGGGCGAGACCAATCCCTTTTTACACCTGTCCATGCACCTGGCGATTACCGAGCAGCTATCGGTCGATCAGCCGCCGGGCATCCGCGAACGTTTTCAGCAATTGCTCAAAATGCATGGCGATGCGATGGAGGCCCAGCATGACGTGATGGACTGCCTCGCTGAAATGATCTGGCAGGTGCAGCGTCATCGGACGGCTTTCGATTCATCGGCCTATCTGCGCTGCCTGGATCGCAAACTCGGCTTGCTCTGAGCGCTACGCGGGAAAGCGCGCCACGCCTCCGGCGGCGTCCGATGGCGCTACAACTCGCGTGCGACCCTGCGCACACCGTCATCCTCGGGATGCGGTTCGATCCGGAAGCCCAGGGCTTCCACCAGCTTGAGCATCGGGTGGTTGGCTTTCAGCACCTCGCCCTCCATCGCCTTGATGCCCCTGCCGCGCGCCACGTCTATCAGCACATCCATCAGCTTGTGGCCGATGCCCTGCTTCTGCCACTGGTCGTTGACGACCAGGGCGAATTCGCAGGTTTCGCCGCTCGGGTCGATGGCGTAGCGCGCCACGCCAAGTTCGACTTCCTGGCCGTCGACTTCGGTCAGCGCCAGCAGCGCCATTTCGCGGGTGTAGTCGATCTGGGTCAGGCGCGCCAGTTCGGTCGGCGAGAGTTCGCTCACCGCGTCCATGAAGCGGAAATATTTGGACTCGGCGGACAGGCTGCGCACGAAGCCCTGGGTCAGTTCGGCATCTTCCGGGCGAATCGGCCGGATCAGCACGTCGTGGCCGCTGGGCAGTTGCCAGTGCGTCACCAGATGCGTCGGGTAAGGATGGATCGCCATGTGTCCATAACGGTCGGCTGTCGGCACGCGCGGGGCGATGACGATGCGTGCGTCCAGCGCCAGCGCGCCGTGTTCGTCCACCAGCAGCGGGTTGATGTCCAGCTCCGCCAGCCAGGGCAATTCGCACACCATTTCCGACAGGCGCAACAGCACGTTTTCCAGCGCGGCCATGTCGACCGGCGGGCGGTTGCGGAAAGGCCCCAGCAGGGTGGCGACGCGGGTGCGCTGGATCAGGTCGCGCGCCAGATAGTGGTTGAGCGGCGGCAGGGTCACGGCGCGATCCCGGAAAGCCTCGACATCGACGCCGCCGGCGCTGAACACGATCACCGGCCCCAGCACCGGGTCGGAGGTCATGCCCAGCAGCACTTCGCGCGCATGCGGGCGGGCCGCCATCGGCTCGATGACGATGCCTTCGAGGGCAGCGTCGGGGCGCAGGCGCTTGACGTCGGCCAGCATCTCGCCGAAGGCCGAGCGCACCGCCTGGCCGCTGGATAATCCGAGGCGCACGCCGTTGACGTCGGACTTGTGGGTGATGTCCGGCGAGTTGATCTTCATCGCCACCGGGAAGCCCATCTGCTGCGCCATCAGCATCGCTTCCATCGGGTCGCGCGCGATCAGGGTCTGCGCGATCGGGATATGGAAGGCCGCCAGCAGCGCCTTCGATTCGACCTCGTTCAGCAGATGGCGGCCGTGCGCCAGCGCGCTCTCGACGATCAGGCGCGCGCCTTCGACATCCGGCTCGGCCTGCTGCGACAGCGGCCCCGGCGTCTGCATCAGCAGGCGCTGGTTCTCGTAAAAGGCGGACAGATAGGAGAACACTTCAACCGCCGGTTCCGGCGTGGTGAAGTAGGGAATCCCGGCCTGCTTGAACAGGCGGCGGCCCTCGTGCACCTGGGCCTCGCCCATCCAGCAGGTCAGCACCGCCTTGCTGGAGGTCTTCGCCACCTCGATCACGGCCTGCGCCGCTTCGGTCGGTCGCGTCATCGCCTGCGGCGTCAGCATCGCCAGCACGCCGTCGACGTTGGCATCGTCGAGGCAGGCCTGCACCGCCGCACGGTAACGCTCGGCGGTGGCGTCGCCGATGATGTCGAGCGGGTTGCCGTGCGACCAGTTGGCGGGCAACACCGTGTCGAGTTGTGCGATAGTTTCCGGCGACAGCTCGGCCATGCGCACGCCCAGGTCCACCGCGAGGTCGGTCGCCATGACGCCGGGGCCGCCGCCATTGGTGACGATGGCAAGGCGGTTGCCGGTGGGCTTGATATGGGTGGACAGCGCCCGTGCCGAGGCGAACAGCTGTAGGATGGTGTTGACCCGCACCACCCCGGCGCGCCGCACCAGCGCATCGAACACCGCGTCCGACCCGACCAGCGCGCCGGTGTGCGACTGCACTGCTTTCGCCCCGGTCGCGTGGCGCCCCACCTTGACCATGACGACCGGCTTGAAACGCGAGGTCGCGCGCAGCGCGCTCATGAAGCGGCGGGCGTCGCGGATGCCCTCGATGTAAAGCAGGATGCCTTTGGTTTGCGTGTCGAAGGCGAGGTAGTCGAGGATCTCGCCGAAATCCAGATCGGCCGACGCGCCGGTGGAGATCACGCTGGAAAAGCCGATGCCGTTGGTTTCCGCCCAGTCGAGCATGGCGGTGCACAGGGCGCCGGACTGCGACACCAGCGCAAGATCGCCGGACAGCGTCGCGCCCTGGCTGAAGGTGGCGTTCAAGCCGATGGAAGGCCGCTGGATGCCCAGGCAGTTGGGGCCGATGAAGCGGATGCCGTGCTTTTTGGCCGCCGCCTTGACCCCCTCTTCCAGCGCCACGCCCTGCGCGCCCACCTCGCGAAAGCCGGCCGACAGCACGATGGCATGGCGGATGCCGCGCTGCCCGCATTCTTCCATGACCCTCGCCACGGTCGGCGCCGGCGTGGCGATCAGCGCCAGTTCCGGAACCGCGGGCAACTCGCTGGCGCTGGCGTAGCAGCGCTCGCCGAATACCGTCGCATGCTTCGGGTTGACCGGGTAAACCTCGCCCTTATAGCCGGCGTTGCGCAGGTTGCGGAACAGGATGCCGGCGACCGAATCCTCGCGTTCGCTAGCGCCGAAAACCGCCGCCGAGCGGGCGTTGAACAGGGGATGCAGATAGTGTTGGGGCATGGTTTGTTGAAGGCCGGGGGGCGGCAATTCGATCGACTTGATAACGGCCTATGCTAGGCCATCCCCGGTTACCGCGCCATCGCGCCGGGCGTATAGTTTGCTTATTTTCTCGCTTCTCCACGCCATGCTTACCGCCTACATCACCCATCCGTCCTGCCTCAAGCACAACATGGGCGACTGGCATCCGGAAAGTCCCGAGCGTTTGCGCGCCATCGACGACCAGCTGCACGCCGCACGCCTGTTCGATTATCTGGCGCATCTCGAAGCTCCGCGGGCGCAGCGCGACCAGTTGCTGCGGGTGCACGACGCCGCCTACCTCGATCTCGTCGAGGGCGCATCGCCCGGCGAAGGCCATTACGCGCTGGACCCCGACACCAGCATGAACCCGTACACGCTGGAGGCCGCCTACCATGCGGCGGGCGGCGCGGCGATGGCGGTGGATCGGGTGATGCGCGGCGAAGCGGCCAACGCCTTCGTCGCCTGCCGCCCCCCCGGCCACCACGCCACCCGCAACCAGGCCATGGGCTTCTGCTTTTTCAACAACGTCGCCGTCGCCGCCGCGCATGCCATCGAGGCGCACGGCCTGGAACGCGTCGCCATCGTCGACTTCGACGTCCACCACGGCAACGGCACCGAGGACATCTTCAGGGACGAGTCCCGCGTGATGCTGTGCTCCACCTTCCAGCACCCCTTCTATCCCTTCAGCGGCGCCGATACCGTCAGCGATCACATCGTCAACGTGCCGCTGCCCGCCGGCACCACCGGCAAAGCCTACCGCGAGGCCTTCAGCACGCGGATCCTGCCGCGCCTGGACGCCTTCCGCCCGCAAATGCTGTTCTTCTCCGCCGGTTTCGACGGCCACCGCGAAGACGACATGGCGCAGTTCGGCCTGGTCGAAGCGGATTACGTCTGGATCACCGAGCAGGTGATGGATGTGGCGGCGCGCCACGCCGAGGGGCGCATCGTCTCGGTACTCGAAGGCGGCTACGACCTCAGCGCCCTGGGGCGCAGCGTCGCCGCGCACATCAGGACGCTGGCGGGTTTATGACGGCGCTTCGCGACGCATTTTCAGCGATGGACGCAAAATCCGTAACACGGTTTCGCCCGGCCTGTTTGGAGCGATACAGGGCCGCATCGGCTTCATGCAACAGGGCCTTTAGTTCGGCATGCTCCGGGCGCAACACACCGACGCCGATACTGCAGGTGACCGGGATAAGCAGTCCTTCGAAATCGACCGCCATTTTTTCGATCAACGCCCGTAGATGTTCCGCAACCTTCTTCGCGGCATCCAGTCCGGTTTCCGGCAGAACGATCACGAACTCCTCGCCGCCATAGCGGCCGGCGATGTCGGTTTCGCGCAGATGAGTGCGCAGCAGTATGCCAAGACTACGCAGCACCGCATCGCCGCCCAGATGGCCGTAGGTGTCATTGATCTTCTTGAAATGATCGAGATCGAGAACCATCAGGGCCAGGCCATGATCGTAGCGCTGTGCGCGCCGGAATTCATAATCCAGTATTTCGTCCAGATGGCGCCGGTTGTTCAGGCCGGTCAATGGATCGGTCCGGCTCAGAAGCCGGATCTCGGATGTGCGCTCTTTGACGGTATGCTCCAGCCGCATATTTTCCTGAAGGGTGCGCTCGATATTGAATCGATACATCGAGTACGTGATCAAGAGGGAAAAGATAATGGCCAGGCTGCTGGTGCCGATGGCCGTGAACAGAAGTTTCCGTTCGTTGGCGACATAGGGCGTCGCATCGATGAGCAGATACAGTTGCTTGTCGGATGCCGCATTCACGCCCAGGGGTGCGATCACCGGATATACGGGTTTGCCATCGATCCTGACAATCTGTCCATGCTGTCCGCTGGCCTTGGTGTCGATGGCGCTGCCCACCGTCTTCTTGTCGTTGCCGATCTCGATCGTTCCATCCGCGGACAGGATCGCAATCTGAAGAACATTCTGGCTCGACGACATGTAGTTGCTGAGAAAATCGAAAATATCGACTGTGCTGATGATTTTCAGACTGTTGGTGATGGAACCCTCTATGACGCTGAGGAGGTTGCGGATGCCCGCGCGCATCTGGCGCAGCGAACTTTCGCGTATCGCTTCGGGCGTGCCGTCGTATTCCGAGATGTCCAGCGCCAGATCGATGATGCCGACCATTTCACCTTTGAAATACACGGGATGCGATACGGCCATCACGTTGGTGAGGTCGCGGACATCCAGATAGATGTTTTCCCCGGAATGCTGGCCGATCGCTGCCGTCTTCAAGCCTGGATGGGCGAACTTGCGGCCGATCTCATCCTTGAACATGGAGTTGATGATGGTTCCATCCGGGGCCAGATAGCGGAATTCGAAGATAGCGAGGTTGAGGGAGATATTCTCCACCAGTTCCTGCAATTCCATGGTGGACTGGGTGGCGTGAAACTTGACGATGCTGGAACGCACTGCCGCGACGATATTGCCAGTGTCGACCCGCAACTGCTCCAGAAAGACCTGCCGCTGGGTTGTGTAGTTGTATGCGGCCAGGGCTGATAGCGTCACAACCAGCAGCATGAGCTGGGCAATGATGCTGAATTTTTCAAAGAGCTTCCGCCCCTTCATGCTTGACCGATCATCGAATGTCCGGCTTCGCCTTTTTGTACTTCTCGTAGGCGGCATCGAGGTTGGCAAAGGACTTGTTCCAGGGCGAAGCATGGCAGGCAAGACACATCTTTTTCAACAAATGCGTGTTGTCCTTGCCTGCCAAAAAGCCGCCCGCGGCGTTGCGCTGCATGTGCTGGTTGCCAGGGCCGTGGCATCCCTCGCACTGGACATTGGCCAGGTTGGGGGTTTTTCCCATGGAAACGAAGCCGCTCGGATTGCCATGGCCGGTGGTATGGCAGTTGAGGCAACGGGGGTTGTCGATATAGGGTTCGGTGAGCAGGTTTCGGTAGGCGGACTCGTGCGCATCATGTTTGCGCCCAACGAAAAAGTCGCGATGACACAAACGGCATTTCAGGTTGCCGATATAGTTGTATTCACCAGAATCCATCGCCTCCGCATAAGCCTTGTCACCCAGTGCCTTGCGCAACGGCGGTACGATTTCGCCGGACGACTGCAACTCATGCTGCACGCGCTCGTCCGCGGCGAACGCAGCACCGCCGAGCAGCGCGAAGCAGAGCAGCAGCCTTGCTGAAATGGTTTCGAAAGTTGGCATCGACAGTCCGCGGAAATTCTCAGTAATTTTGCTTACCGCTTTCATTTTAGCGGGTTTTCTGAAGCTTGAACTCCGTCGGCCCCGTGAATCAGGCGATGCGGGATGAGCCGCGGGTTCAGGATCAATCCGTCCGTGTCGGGCTCGGGCTGACGTCGCAAGGGAAGTAGCGCAGGCTGTTCGAGCCCGCCACCGGATCGAAATATTCGCCGTCGATCAGGCGGTTGGCATCGCCCGCCCCATCCGCGAATTGCCACCAGCCGTACTGCGCGCACAGCACTTCCGGCGCGAGATGCTTGTCCAGTCTTGCACGTGCCCGCATCCTGCCTCTCGCCGTGGCCACCTCCACCCAGTCGCCATCGCGGATGCCCCGGCCTGCCGCCGTCTGCGGATTGATTTCCACCAGCGGCTCGGGCATTAGGCGCCGTAGCGAGGGCTGGTTGCGCTGCTGGCTGTGGCAGTACTGCGGCCATTTGGCGGTGGTCAGGGTGAGGGGGAAATCCGCGCCGCGCGGCACGGCCGGGGCGACGAAATCGGGCAGCGGGTCCTGCCCCGCCGCGCGCAAGCGCTCGCTGTGGAACTCGACCCGGCCGCTGGGCGTGGCGAAGCCGCTTTGCCGGTATTTCCGGTAGCGGGTTTCCAGCGGCAGCGCGACGCCTCTCCGCTCGGCGCGCAGGCGCTCGGCCGTGATGCCGGTTGGCGCCAGCACGTGGGCCAGCGCCTTGCCGGGGTCGCCGTCGAAGAACTGATCGGCGAGGCCCAGGCGTTTAGCCAGTTCGAACACGATCCAGGTGTCGGAACGGCTTTCCCCCCGGGGAGAAACGAAGGCGGGACGCAACTGGACATGCGCCTCGGCTGCCGCGCTGACCTGGAACCCCGCCTGCAGGCCCTCGCGCTCCCAGGCGGTGCACACCGGCAGGAGCAGGTCGGCATGGCGCGCGGTGGGCGTCGCGAAAAGCTCGGCCAGGACGAAGAAATCCAGCTTTTCCAGCGCTTCCCCGGCCAGGCGGGTATTGGGCTTGGAGAGCAGGAAATTGCTGCCGAAGGAAATGAAGCAGGAAACCGGGTAGGGCTGGCCCTCGACGATGGCGCGGAACAGGTCGCGGGTCGTGACCCAGCCTTTCCGCGACGGGCCGTGGGGGCGCAGGCCGAGGCCCAGGGTCAGCGCCCGCTCTTCCGGGGCGACCGTCTCAAAACCCATGACATCGGCCACCGGCGGCTTGCTGAACCAGACATTGCCGCCGGGAGCATCGAGACAGCCGGTCAGGGCATACAGCGCGGCGATGGCGCGTCCGCTCTGGGTGGCGTTGCTGTGCTGGCAGGTGCCGGTCCAGGTGAAGAACGACAGGGGCAGGTGATTGGAAATGAGGTGCGCTGCCTGAAGGATTTGTTCCTCCGGGACGCCGGTTTCTTCGGCCACTTTCTCCGGAGGCCAGGCCCGGCAGCGCTCGGCGAGGCGTTCGAACACCGGCCGGCAGGTCACCGGGCCGCGCAGGGTGTCGACGCTGTAGCGCCCTTCCAGCGCCAGAACGCCCGCCTCATCCGTATTGGGCGGGCGACGGGGGCAGGCTATGGCCTGGTTTGCAATCAAGTCCCAGGCGATTAAACATTCCGGGTCGCCGTTTGCGCCCAGGTCGGCCGCGGTCAGTGGCTGCCCGGTTTCCTCCGAAACCAGGAAGGGGGCGTCGCTCCAGCGCATGACGAAATCGCGGTCGAACTGCCCGCTTTCCAGCAATGCGTTGGCTAGCCCCAGGGCCAGCGCCCCGTCGCTGCCCGGCCGGGGCCGTAGCCACAGGTCGGCGGCACCCGCCAGTCCGGCGCGGCGCGGGTCCACCACGATCAGTTTGGCGCCGCGCTTCTGCGCTTCCCGCACCAATGTGGCCTGGGAGAGCCAAGAGATGGCCGGGTTGAAACCCCACAGCAGGATGCAGCCGGTATGCGCGTAGTCGGGCATGCCGATGCCCGCGCCGAAGGTGTAGGCGGGCGCGAAATCCTTGTGCCAGTTGCAGTTCTCGGTGGCGAACACCAGGTTGGGGCTCTTGCAGGCATGGGCGAGGCGATGGATCCAGGCAAAGCTGTCGGCAACCGCCGT
>JAUPLV010000090.1 GCA_030836725.1 Pseudomonadota bacterium
AACTACCCGGAGCTGCGCGCCGAGCTGATCGCCCGTGGCCACGTCTTTCATTCCGACGGCGACACCGAAGTCATCCTGCGCGCGTATCTGGAGTGGGGCGAGGCCTGCGTCAAGCGACTGCACGGCATGTTCGCGTTCGCCATCTGGAATCGCGAGACTCTGTTCATGGCGCGCGACCGACTCGGCATCAAGCCGCTGTATTACAGCGAGGATTCGGCGCATTTTCGTTTCGCCTCGACCCCGCAGGCGCTGCTGGCTTCTGGCGGCATCGACACCGGCATCGACGCGGTGGCGCTGCATCACCTGTTTACCCTGCATGCGGTGGTGCCGGCGCCGCGCACCATCTTCAACGGCATCCGCAAACTCGCGCCCGGCACCACGCTGACGGTGAATTCGCGCGGCGAATTCAGCCACCGGAAATACTGGTCGCTGCAGGCGCAACGACCGGCCGTGCCGATGAACGAGGCGGAGTGGACCGAAGCCATTCGCGACAGCCTGCGCCAGGCAGTCAAGAAGCGCATCGACATCGCCGATGTGAAGGTCGGCGTACTGCTTTCCGGCGGGCTCGATTCGAGTCTGCTGGTGGCTTTGCTGGCCGAGCAGGATGTGCCGGACCTGATGACGTTCTCGGTCGGGTTTGAGGACCAGCCGGAGGAGCGCGGCAACGAGTTCGAATATTCCGACCCGGTGGCCGCGATGTACGGTACCCGTCACCACAAATACCTGATCCCGAACAGCGAGGTGCTGCGTCGCCTGCCCGAAGCGGTCGACGCGATGAGCGAGCCGATGTTCGCGCAGGATGCGGTGGCGTTCTACCTGCTGGCCGAGCAGGTCAGCAAGACGGTGAAAGTGGTGCAGAGCGGCCAGGGCGCGGATGAGGTTTTCGGCGGCTATTTCTGGTATCCGCGGATGGATGAGGACATATCGGGCAGCCCGCTGGAGCGCTTCAGCCGCCATTATTTCGACCGCGATCACGACGAGTTTCTCGACATGGTCATGCCGGCGTATCGCGGCCCCGACTACACGGCGGAAATCATTGCCGCGCACCTGGAGGAACCTTTTGCCGATGAATTCATCGATCAGGTTCTGCGCATGGACACGACCATGTTGATCACCGACGATCCGGTGAAGCGGGTCGACAACATGACCATGGCATGGGGGCTGGAGGCGCGCGTGCCTTTCCTCGATCATCACCTGGTGGAACTGGCGGCATCGATGCCGCCCGGACTCAAACTGGCGTCGGACGGCAAGCACGTGCTGAAGCAAATCGCGCGCGGCCTGGTGCCGGATGCGGTGATCGACCGCAAGAAAGGCTATTTCCCGATGCCTGCGCTTAAATTCGTACGTGGAGAGTTCTTGAGTTTCATGCAGGACATCCTGAATTCCCAGGCCTGCCGCGAGCGCGGCCTGTATGACCGTGCCTACGTGGACAAGCTGCTGGACGCGCCGGAGCGGCATCACACCCGCATCCAGGGCAGCAAGCTGTGGCACCTGGCGCTGCTCGAGTACTGGCTGCAGAAAAATGGCTAACTGGTTTGGAACTGGCAAAAAATCAATTTCCGTCATTGCGAGCGCAGCGAAGCAAACCGTAGTGCCGGTGAAATCAACGGCCTCGGGGTCGCCACGCCGCTTCACTCCTCGCGAAGACGGGTCTGTGCGCTTCCTTGGCCTTTGCGTCCTGGCGCCGGTGGTTTGGGCCTTTCTGCTGCTGGCGGCCTTTCCCGCCCAAGCCCAGACCGGTTTCGACGAATGGCTCGCCGCTTTCCGCCAGGACGCAGCGGCACAGGGCATCTCCGCCGCCACGCTCGACTCCGCCCTGACCGGCATCGCGCCGGTCGAGCGCGTGACCGAGTTGGACCAACGCCAGCCCGAGTTCCTGCAGCCTTTTGCCGATTATCTGGGGCAGCGCGTCACCGTGCGCCGGGTCGAACTCGGTCAGGCCTTGCTGGCCGAGCATGCCGCGCTGTTCGATGGGCTCGAACAGCAATACGGCATCCCTAAAGTCGTGCTGGCGGCGTTTTGGGGTCTGGAAACCAATTACGGGTCGACGCCCGGCAGTCTCAACATCCCGGCCAGTCTCGCCACGCTCGCATTCGACGGCCGGCGCAGCGAATTCTTCCGCGGCCAGCTGCTCGATGCCCTGCGCATCATCGATGCCGGTCACATCGATGCGATCGGCATGAAAGGTTCGTGGGCCGGCGCGATGGGCCACATGCAGTTCATGCCGTCGACCTTCCGCGCCTACGCGGTCGACGGCGATGGCGATGCCCGCATCGATTTATGGCAATCGCTGCCCGATGCCATGCATTCGGCCGCCAACTACCTGAGCCGTGCCGGCTGGCGCGCGGGCGAGCCGGTTGCGATCGAGGTCATCCTGCCTGAAGGTTTCGATTGGCGACATGCGCGTATTGGCCATCGTTTGCCGGTGGCGGAGTGGGCCGAACTCGGCGTGCGGGCGGCGGATGGCGGAACCTTGCCGGGAGTGGTCGGGCGTGCCGCCGTTGTGTTGCCGCAGGGTTGGCAGGGCCCTGCCTTCATGGTGTTCGACAACTTCGATGTGGTGATGCAGTGGAATCGCTCGGTCAACTATGCGCTGGCTGTGTCTCAGCTGGCGCAGCAGCTGGCGGGAGGCTGCGCGCTGATTTCCCCGCCGGGCGAAGCAGGCGCGCTTGCCGCGGTGCAGCTGAAGGCCCTGCAACAGGCCCTGAATGAAATGGGTTACGACGCGGGCACGCCAGACGGCCTGATCGGTCCGCTGACCCAGACCGCGCTGCGCCGCTATCAGGCCGCGCACGGATTGCCTGTCGACGGCTATCCGGCTCCCAGCGTGATCGGGCACGTGCAGCAGGCGCATGCGGAGGCCAGGGCTGCCGGCCGGTTGACCTTGACGCCCGAACCGACTTTCGGCGGACCGGCCACCCAGCCCTGACATTCACGCGTGCTGGCCGGTTATTCAGGCCCGGCAGGCTGTTCAGGGACGCAGGGTGGACAGATAGGCCGCCAGGTTCTGAATGTCCGCATCCGAGAGGTTGCGGGTATATCCCGCCATCCTCGCATCGACACGCTCGCCGCTGCCGCTGCGATAGCGCTTGAGGGAGTCCTCGATGTATTTTATTTGCTGGCCGGCCAGGCGCGGAATCTTGTCGCTTCCGGTGCCGCTCACGCCATGACAGTTGATGCACACCTTGTCGTACATTTGTTTGCCCGTGGCGCTTTGTGCGCTGCTGACGACGAGTCTGTTAATGATCGGCTGCCGGGAAAGGTACAGCGCGGCATTGATCCGTTCGTCGGGGGTCAGGGCCTTGATCATGCCGGTCATGAACTCGGACGATTTGCGTTTTCCCTGCACGAACTTGTTCATCTGTTCGAGCAGATAGGCGGCGTTCTGGCTGGCAAGGTTGGGTATTTCGGGCAGCAGGCTGTTGCCGCCGGCGCCATGACAATGTCTGCAGACCGAAGCGGCTTTTTGTCCATCCTTCAGCGCGGTCGACAGCATGGCTGGGTTCTGACTGATCTGCGCCAGCTTGCTATGAAGCGCCTCAGGCGTCGGTGGAATGGGCTTTTCGGCGTCACGGCTCGGTGCGGCCGCGGCAATGGTGGTGAAAAAAAGCAGGCCAGCCAGGCTGGAAAACGGGATCAGGGACACGGAACATCTTTCATAAAGGCTTGGTGGTAGAGGGGTTTTTACGGCGCACTTTGCGCAAGCTTTAGTGGAAAGTCCTCCTCATAAACGGGCGTCATAACGGTCACATGCCTGGCCGCCGCAACTGCCGTAGCGCCTGCAACTCGTACAGCAGCAATCCGGAGCCGATCAGCGCGATGCCCATCCAGCCGTGAGCCGGAATGAATTCGGCATTCAGGGTTTTCCCCAGCAGCAGCGCCGCCACCGGCGTCACCAGCATGATCAGCGCGACGCGTCCGGCATCAAGATGCTTAATAATATAATAATATAGAGTAAAGCCCATAACCGATCCCAGCACCCCGAGATAGACGATGGCTGCGCCGGCGCGCAGCGTGGTGTCGGGAGGCGGTTGCGCCGAATCGACGATCAGCCAGGCCAGCACGAACAGCGGCGTTGCAACGCCGAGCGAACCGGTGGTAATGGCAAGCGCCGAGGCGCGCGCATTCAGGCGCTTGATCCACACCAGCCCCAGCGCCTGCACGGTCATCCCGATCACTACGGCCGCGGTACCGAGCGTGGCCTGGCCATCGCCCGGCCACGGCTGGCCGAAGATCAGCCACAGCCCGGCCAGCGCCAGGCCAAGGCCCGCAATGCGGATCGGCGTAAGCGCGCGCTCACTCAGCCACAGCGCGGCGAACACGCCGGTGACCAGCGGCGACAGCCCGAAGATGACCGAGATCAACCCCGACGGAATGTGCAGCGCGCCCCAGTAGGTGAGCAGCATGGCCACGAACATCGATAGACCGCTGATGGCGTAAAGGCGCCGTGCGGCCGGGGTGAACGGAAATTCGGTGTGGGTGAGACGCAGCAGCACGAGACAGATCGCCAGCCCGATCAGCATTCGTGCCATCACCGCGAAGCTGAAGCTGGTCCCCTGCGCGCTCCACTGGATGGCGAGCGGCGTGGTCGACCAGATGAGGATGACGCCGAGATAGGCGGCGGAGACGGACATGGATGTGAGCGCTTGCCAATGAGTTGAAGTTGGGCGCAATCGGTATTGCGCCGGACGGGGGCATGCGGTGCAATGCGCTTCGCTTAGTGCACCCTACGCGGGCTAAGTTGAAATGCCCTGCAAGCTCTCCGCCGCGATCTCGCGCACGTCCGCATCGTCATCGGTTAGCCGTGATTCAAGCCACGGCTTCGCTGCGCCGTCCCCCGTCAGCCCCAGGTAATGGCAGGCATCCGCCCGCACCCGCGCATCGGCATGCTGCGACAGTTCTCCCAGGCGCGGCAGCAGCACGCGCAGGGTGTCGGTGGCGGCAAATTCTTCCAGCAGCACGCCGGCGCCCAGCCGCACGTTGAGGCTGGCGTCGACATTGCCGACGATGGGCAGCACCGCCGCCAGCAGGGCGGGGTCGGCTTCGATCAGCGCCTGCGCGCGGGGCAGCTGGCCCTCCTTCAGCAGCATATGAAAGTAATCGGCCAGGCCGGCTTCGCTGTCGGCCTTGGCCGCCCACTCGGCCAGCTCGGCCTTGCTGTGCACGCCGGCGAGCTCGATGCGGCCGATGCGCAGCCATGGCACCGAGCGCACGCCGAGCGCCTGCCCCACCTCGGGGCGCTGCTCCAGGTTGACCGCTTCCAGGCGGCCGATCATGCCCTGCTTCACCAGGTCGGCGAGCGCGGACAGCATTGCCGGGCAATGCGGGCAGTGGGTGGAAAGCAGCAGCAGGGCGTCGGGTGCGGGCATGGACGATTGGTCGAATGATCGACTGGCGGGATAATGGGCTGCATGGAATTTACCATTCTCCCCGTCACCCCGTATCAACAGAACTGTTCGCTGGTGTGGGACGAAGCGGGCCGCGCGGCGCTGATCGATCCCGGCGGCGAGGCGCAGCGCCTGCTGGCGGAAGTGGCTGCGCGCGGACTCACCCTGCAAAGCATCCTGCTCACCCATGGCCATCTCGACCACGTCGGCGCCGCGGTGGAGCTGCGCGATGCGCTCGGCATTCCCATCATCGGTCCGCAGCGCGAGGAGCGGTTCTGGCTCGACAGCCTGCCGCAGCAGGCCGAGCTGTTCGGCTTTCCGCCCGCTGTGGCGTTCACGCCGGACCAGTGGCTGGCCGACGGCGAGATCGTCGAAGTCGGCGCGATCCATTTCGAGGTGCTGCACTGCCCCGGCCACACTCCGGGGCATGTGGTGTTCTACCAGCCGCAGGCGCGGCTCGCTTTCGTCGGCGACGTGCTGTTCAAGGGCTCGATCGGCCGCTCCGATTTCCCGCGCGGCAACCATGCCGCGCTTCTGGCCGTCATCCGCGACAAGCTGTTTCCGCTCGGCGACGACGTGCGCTTTGTCCCGGGGCACGGCGCGATGTCCACCTTCGGGCACGAACGCCGGGAGAATCCTTTCGTTGGTTTGACGGCCGAATAGAAGCCCGCGCCCGGATGGCTGAAGCTTGCCTGCGGCAATTGCGGCAATTGCGGCGCTAAAGCGGCGTGATCGCGCCGACCAGCGCGCCCGCGGCGTCGGCGGTGGCATGCCCGCGGTCCCGACGCGGGTTGTACTCGACGATTTCCATCGCCGCAAAGGCCGGGTCGCCGCGCAGGCGCGACAGGGCCGCGACGAGTTCGGCGCGGCGCAGGCCGCCGGGCACCGGCGTGCCCACGCCCGGCTCCTCCTCGGGGTCGAGCGCATCGAGGTCGATGCTCACGCCGAAGCCGGCGGTGCCGCGCCGCACGATGGCGAGCGCCTCTTCGAATACTTCCGGCAACCCGCGCCGGCGGATTTCATCCATGTCGAACACGCGCACCCCCAGCCGGTGCAGCAGCGCGGCTTCGCCCGCCTCGAAACTGCGCACGCCGATCAGGCACACATGCTCGGGGCGCAGCTTGGCTTCCGGGCCGTCGATCGCGGTCAGCGCCGTCTCGCCGTGGCCGAGCAGAGCGGCGAGCGGCATGCCGTGAATCTGTCCGCTCGGCGTGGTGGCGAAAGTGTGGCTGTCCATGTGGGCGTCGATCCAGATCAGGCCGAGCGGCCCCCTGTCGGCCAGCGCGCGATGAATGCCGCTCCATGTGCCGATGGCGCAGGAATGGTCGCCGCCGACCACCAGCGGAAAATCGCCCGCCCGCAGAACGGCTTCCGTTTCGGCGGCCAGCCGGGAAGCGAGCGCCGCGACGGCGTGCAGCGGCGTGTCCTTCTGCGACCGCGGCACGCGCAGGATTGCGTCCCACTCCACGCGCTGCAGCGGGGAATCGTGGAACACCCGATAACGGCGCAGCGCCTCCGGCCCCTCGGCGCAGGCCGGGTCGGGCGCGCCGGCGCCGCTGGCGGCGCCGATGACGACGATGCCGCGCGGGACGGAGATGGGAACCGGCTTCATGCCGACGTCCTGGGGATGGTCCGCACAAGCCGCCCCAACGCGCGGATTGAATGCCAGCAAGACTCCCGATGAGCGTGCAGGCGGATTTTGGGTGTTTTTTCGATGGCTTGACTCTCGATCCCGTTCATTTTCTGGTGTCCTCGCCCGGCGACATGCCGTGCAGGGTTTTTTCCATGACCGGCCCGGACGGATTCCTACTCTTGTCCCCGTCCGTATTCAACATAGCCCCTTTCGGTCGAAAATAATGCTGATCATTCGATGACGACACGTGGGGCAATCGCATTTTTGTGTCGATGAATTCAAACACGGGCGGCTTGACACTCAGGCAGCTTAGCCCTCACCATAACCCTGCTCGAAGTATTGATTATTTTTATCTGCTCCGGGCAGGGGGATAAATCAGCCTTACATTATGAGAACTCTATTTTGAGCCAAGCCATAAGAAGAATAATCGCGTTCGCAGCCATGGCGCTGCTGTTCACCAGCCAGTGCGCCTTCGCTGATTTTTTTGTTCTCATCGACTCCGACAATAACGCCACGACAGGGTGCACGTTCGCCCTGCCCACTGCCGGCACGGTGACCGGCCTAGAACACCGCCTGACGGCGACCGTATCGAATACCGTCCCTGCGCAAGTGACGCAGGTGACGTTGGAGAGCTGCGCCGGGGCTGCCTTTGCCGCGCCGGTCACCCTGCCGGGAACGCCCTACCCGGTGGGCTTGAACATCGGCGAAGCTGGGTCGGATGTCATTGAGCTGGCCGTCGCGAGAAATCTCATCCCCGCTTTCGCTCCCCTCTGGCGGCTGTATTTTGCCGGAGCGGACCAGGCAGGGGATGACCTGCTCGGCCTGAGCGGCATGGCCATTACCTTCGCTGTCCCGGGCGGCGACCCCGCGGCCATCCCCATGTTGACGACATGGGGCCTGTTCGGGCTGATCGCGCTGGTTTTCCTTGCCACATTGCGCATGCGCGCGCGATTTCCATCGGGGGTGGCCAACGTTTTGCTGGTCGGGGTTTTTGTCAGTTTCGTTGCCTGGGCCGCGGGATTTGTCGCCGACGGGCAAATCAATGATTGGCAAGGCGCTGCCCCCGCCGGGACCGACTCCATGGGCGACAGCCTCCCCGCGACGGACATCGTTGCCGGCTTTGCGGCCATCGAAGGTCCGAACCTGTTCTTCCGGATCGACGTTGCAAACAGTTCGAACTCGGCGCCCGCACTCGACCTCAACGGTCCCGCGGCGGGGATCGACTTCCCGGCCACCTTCATCGAGGGCGGTGGCGTCGTCGCCGCTGTGGACGATATCGAACTGACCGTTGGCGATCCCGACACCCTCAGCTTGGCCTCCGCCACGGCGACGCTGACCAACCTGCTCGACGCCGGAGCGGAAACCCTGGCGGTTTCTGCCGCCACGCTCAGCCCGGCCACCCCGATCACGTCCAGCTACAACGCG
>JAUPLV010000012.1 GCA_030836725.1 Pseudomonadota bacterium
CATTGCAGCGACGTTTTCCTGTTCCAGCAGCTCCTCGTCGGTGGCGTCGCCCTGCAACACCAGCGTGTGGTGGAGCTGTTCGGCCAACAGACTGCTGACGCCCTTGTTGTGATCAATGACCTTGACATCGTAATTGCGCTCGATCCGTGCCGCCAGCCGCCGCCCGATATTGCCGCCGCCGGCGATCATGACTTTCTTGACCGGACGCTCCATGCGGCGCAACTCGCGCATCACCGAGGGAATATCCTGTTTGCGCGCCAGGAAGAACACCTCGTCGCCCGGCTCGATCACGGTAATGCCCTTTGGCACAATGCCACGGTCGCGCCGATAGATTGCCGGAATGCGGCACTCCAGATTCGGCATGTGGCGCTTGATGTCCTGCAGTTCGTGCCCCACCAGCGGCCCGCCGTGGTAGGCGCGCACCGCCACCAGCCGCACCTTGCCTTCGGCGAAATCGAGCACCTGCAGGGCTTCAGGGTGCTCGATCAGTCGCCGCAGGGTTTCTGTCACCTCCTCCTCGGGACTGATGACGTCATTGACCCCGAAGTGATCGGCCAGAAAGCCGGCGTCCTGCCCCAAAAAATCATTCGAGCGGATGCGCGCGATGCGCGTGGGCACATTGAACAGCGTGGACGCGATGCGGCAGGCCACCAGATTGGTTTCATCGCTTTGCGTGACCGCCACCAGCATGTCGGCGTCGTCCGCCCCGGCCATTTTCAGAATCGAGGGATGGGCGGCGTGGCCGCGCACGGTACGCAGGTCGAAGCGATCCTGCAACAGCGCCAGGCGCGTGGCGTCAAGGTCGATCACGGTAATGTCGTTGTTTTCGGCCACCAGGCTGGCGGCAAGGTTGGCGCCGACCTGCCCGGCGCCGAGGATGATGATTTTCATGTTGATCCCTTGGGCTTACAGGTCTTCGTCGAGACGGCGCCCGTGGCGGATATTCAGCTGTTTGAGCTTGCGGTAGAGGTGGGTGCGCTCAAGGCCGGACTTGTCGGCGACCCGCGTCATGCTGCCGCCTTCCTTCTGGATCAGATGCTCGAAATACATGCGCTCGAAGGCGTCGCGCGCTTCGCGCAGCGGGATGTCCAGCGGAATGCCGTGCGACACCGCGGGCGTGGACTGCTTCATCGGCGCGAGCACGCGGTTGACGTCGACCGCGTCGATTTCGGTCGACAGCGCGGTGACCGCCAGGGTGCGCACCACGTTGTTGAGCTGCGGCAGGTTGCCCGGCCAGTCGAAGTTGCGCAACTGGTTCAGCGCCGGCGTGGTCAGCCGCCGCACCGGGCAGACGCCGGTCTCGATCAACTGCGCCAGCATGAAGTTGGCGATCTCGGGCACGTCCTCGCGATGCTCGCGCAAGGGCGGCACCTGGATCGCCAGGCTGGACAAGCGGTAGTACAGGCGGCCGTCGAATTCACCCGCGGAAACCATGGATTCGAGGTTGCGGCCGGCGGCGCACACCAGCCGCGCGCCGCTGCTCTCGATGCGGTCGAGCAGCAACGCCAGGCCTTTCTGCTCCAGGCGTCCGAGCTCGCAGGCGTCCGGCAGATAAAGGGTGCCGTTGCCAAGTCCTTCGAGATAGCTCAGCGGGTCGGACACCAGGTGCGCGCGATCCTTGATCTCGCCCCAGGGGCTGGCGGGCTGGTGCAGGAATTGGGCGCATATTTCAAAGCCGCTGCCGGGCTCGCCGAGCAGCAGAACCGGCGCCGAGTTGCCGGCGATCTGGGTCAGGCGCTTTTTCAGGTCGAGAATCTGCGAACTTTTGCCGAGCGCCGACAAATCCATGCCTGGGGTGCGCCGGGGAACCGCCACGCCGCGTTTGATCGCCTTGCCGACGGTGTCGATCAGCTTGGCCAGCGACACCGGTTTTTCGAGGAAATCGGTGGCGCCGAGCTTGGTGGCCTCGATCGCGGTATCGATGGTTCCATGGCCGGACATCATCACCACCGGCATGGTGAGCTGGCCGCCGCCCGCCCACTCCTTCAGCAGGGTGACGCCGTCGGTGTCGGGCATCCAGATGTCGAGCAGCACCAGGTCGGGACGGTGCAGGACGCGGAAGGCGCGGGCTGCTTCGGCGTTTTCCGCCAGATGCACGTCATAGCCCTCGTCGGTGAGAATTTCCGACAACAACTCACGAATGCCCACTTCGTCATCCACGACGAGAATATGCCCGCTCACGTCCGCTCCCCGACTGCTTCGAAAATGGGCAGCGCGATGCGAATGACAGCGCCGCCCGATTTGAGATTTTCGATCTGAATTTTACCGCGATGTTCTTCGATGATTTTTTTGACGATGGCCAGTCCCAGGCCCGTCCCCTTGGCCTTGGTGGTTGCGTAGGGCTCGAACAGCCGCGTCATCAGGTGCTCCGGAAACCCGGCTCCATTGTCCATTACGGTCAAACAAACTGCATTGTTATTGGGGCGCGTGCCGACCTCGACTCTCGGCGATGGATGGCCGCTCAGCGCGTCCTGCGCATTTTGCATCAGATTATGTATCACCTGACGCAATAATGTGGAGTCCCCCGCGATGCGCGGCAGATCGGGATCGAGGCGCAGTTCCAGGCCAAGCGCCCTGGCGTCGTACAAGGACAGCACTTCGCGAATCAGCGCATTCAGATCGAGTGCATCGATCCTGGCGCGCGGCATCCGCGCATAGCCGGCAAACGCGTCGACCATGCCCTTCATCGCGGCGACCTGGTTGACGATGGTCTGCGTGGCCCGCGTCAGGAATTCCGCGTCCGCCGAATCCAGCCGGCCGTCCAGCTTGCGCGCAATCCGCTCCGCCGACAACTGGATCGGAGTGAGCGGGTTCTTGATCTCGTGCGCGAGGCGGCGCGCCACCTCGCTCCATGCGGCGTTGCGTTCGGCGTCGATCAGCTTGGTCACGTCGTCGAACACCAGCACATAGCCGCGTTCGACACCCGGCGGCAATCGGGTGCCGCGCAACAACAGCGTCTGCTTGCCGCCATGGTCCGCATAGTCGACCTGCTCCTGCCACTCGCCCTCGTACTCGGCAAAACGCGCAGCCACTGTTATGCCAAAATCGTGCAGCGCCTCGCCCGGCTGGCCCAGTCCGGCAAGCGGCTGCGTGTCCAGCGCCGAGGCCTCCACCCCGAGAATCTGCGCCGCCGCGCTGTTCATGGTGCGCACCCGCAGCGTATCGTCCAGCACCACCACGCCGGACGACAGGTTGGCCAGCACGCGTTCCAGAAACGCCTTGGCCTGCTCGGTTTCCTGGTGATTCAGTTCGACCTGTTCGCGGGCGTCGGACAGCTGGCGCGTCATCCGGTTGAACGACTGGATCAGCACGCCCAGCTCGTCGCGGCTTGACGCCGGCGGCATCTGCGAAAAATCGCCCTTGGCCACCGCACGGGTACCGCGCGCCAGGGTGCGCAGCGGCGCGCCAAGGCGCTCCGACAGCAGATAGGCAATCACGAACGTCATCAGCAGCGCCAGCATCAGGGTCAGGGTCAGCGCAACCCCGTAGATTCGCTTCAGCCCAAGCCGCGACACCGCGATCTGCTGGTATTCCTGGTATGCCAGCTGCACCGCCTGTGCGTCGCCCGCCAGGCCGGCGGGCACCGGCTGCACCAACTGCAGCACCCGCGTTTCGCCGGTCAGTGCACTGGTAAAGACCGGCACGATGACGCGCATGATGAGCCCACGCTCATCCACTTCCTCGATATGGCTATACGGCTGCTGCTGCCGGACCTGCCACAGCACGCTGCGCTCGGGCAGCACCGGCAGCAGGGTGCCGCGCTCGCCGCTGACGTGGGCAATCACGCCGCCGCGTTCGTCGAACAGGGTCAGTTCCTGCACCGCGCTTTGCTCGCGCAGGGTGGAAAGACTGGTGATGATCGAGCCCAGGCCTTCGTCCGACAGCGTCAGCGCCATGCGCTGGGCTTTCTTGTCCAGTTCGCGCAGCAAGTCGTCGAGCGCCGCCTGGCCGAGGTTGACCCCGGAGGCCAGCGCGTTGTCCACCCGAACGTCGAACCAGGTTTCAATCGACCGGTTGAGAAAAAACACCGAGGCGCCGTACACAACCAGTCCTGGCAGCATGGAGACGGCGCCGAACATCAGCAGCAGCTTGAGTGTGAGCTTGGCACCGAAGACACCGCGGCGGATCCGTTTTTGCAGCCACCACAAGCGCCAGCCCAGAAGTATCAGCAGCGCCACGCCGAGCACGCCGCCGCCGATGAACAGGGCGGGCAGCGAATCGGAAAATACGCCGCTGTCACTGCTGGCGGAAAACAGCAGCGACAGCAACACAATGCCCATGATCAGGGCGGCGATAATCAGGCCGCGCATCAGTGCAATGGCGGCGAAGACACGGGGACAGGAGGGGCGGGGGGGGCGTCGAACGACCACTCGAACCAGGGGGTGGCCATGTCCCATTTATCGCTGGTGACGGCGCCGATGGACAGCGGCTTGGGCAGCCGTGCGGTATCGAGCCGGAAGCGCAGGCGGGCATCGTAGCGCCTTCCGGTCTTGAGCGCGCCGCGCTCCATCACCTGCCAATCCTCGACCCGCCCCATCAGCGCCAGCGCTTCGCTCAGCGTGGCCACCGTCTTCGTCGTGTAACCCGTTTCGACCACATAGCGCCGCAGCAGCAGATGGTAATAAATCCGCATCTTGCGGGTGGACTCGGCAATGTCTTCGTCGAACCACCAGTCGCGCGGGCGGCTCAACTCCAGTTCCAGCAGAAAATACAGGTTGATGCCCTTGGTCAGGGCGTCTTCCAGTGTGGGGTTGAGGGCGATGTCGATGTCCGCGCCCAGCGTATAGCCTTGTGCGTTTGCATTGATAACCGCCTGTTTGATCGAACTTTTTTCGCTGGCCAGCGCGCTCCCGGCCAGACCCAGCGCACAGCTCAGCAATAGCCAGCGCAGCCAGCGAAAAGCCGGGTCAAATCTTGCGCAGCAGGGCGTAATAGAAGCCATCATGCTCGGCATCGGGCAACAGCGACCCGTCTGACAAAGGTTCAGGAAGCGGGCAGCGTTCGGCTTCGCCCGCGTGGCGCGCCAGGAACGCGTCCACTTGCCCGCTGTTTTCTTCATCGAATATCGAGCAGGTGGCGTAAAGCAATGTACCACCAGGGGCGAGCAGCCGCCACAGCGCATCCAGCATAACGGCCTGCTGCCGGGCAAATTGAGCGATGTCGTCGGGGCGGCGCAGCCACTTGATGTCGGGATTGCGGCGCACCACGCCGGATGCGCTGCACGGCACGTCGGCCAGAATGCGGTCGAATGGCCGTCCGTCCCACCAGCCGCCGGGCTGGGCCGCGTCGCCCTCGACCAGGGTGGCGGCGAGATGCAGCCGGTCGAGATTTTCCAGAACCCGCGCCAGCCGCGCGGCGTCGTGGTCGACCGCGGTCAGGTTCACGTCGGCACGCTCCAGGATATGGCCGGTCTTGCCGCCCGGCGCGGCGCAGGCATCCAGCACCCGCTCCCCGGGCTGCGCATCGAGCAGGCGGGCGGCCCACTGCGCCCCGGCATCCTGCACCGACACATGACCTTCGTCGAAGCCGGGCAGGCCATGCACCGGAATTGCCTTGTCGAGCGTGACGGCATCCGGCCCGGTTTGCCGGGCCGGATGCCCGGCCTCGGCCAAGCGCCGCAGATAGCCCGCCACATCGCCGTGACGGCAATTGACGCGCAGGGTGAATGGCGGGTGCGACAGACCGGCTTCGAGGATGCCTTGCCAGCGCTCGGGATGTTCGGCTTGCAGTTTTTCGATCCACCAGTCGAGATGCGACCAGCGCGCCGACGGCAGCGCGTCCGCAAGCGTTTCCAGTTCGGCGCGACGTCGCTGGAAATTGCGCAGCACCGCATTGGCGAGGCCGCGCCGCCAGCCCTGGCCCGCGGCGGTCACGGCGTTGTGCACCACGGCGTGCGCGGGCGCACGGGTGTAGGCCAGCTGATAGATGGCCACGCGCAGCAGCCAGCCCAGTTGCGGGTCGGTCAGCGGACGTTCGAGCAGTGCGTCCAGCCAGGCGTCGAGGCGGCCCAGCTGGCGCAGGCTGCCGTACACAATGTCCTGCAGGGCGCCGCGCTCGCCCGGCGTGCCCAGTTGCTGCAGACGTTGCGGCAAGACCTGGTGCAGCGCCGCGCCGTCGAGCACCTCTTCCAGGGCTTCGGACGCCAGTTTTTGCAGGTTACGCATGGAGGGACAGGCCCCGGTTGGTCTGCTGATTCATGGGATTCCGGTCGCAGCGATGAACGGGGGATGATAGCAGGCCGCGCGCCAGTCGAAGCGCATCCGCGCCAAACCTTATGCTCCGGGCTTAAAGGCCGAAACGCACTCCCGGCAACAGGGGGTGTCCGGCGAGAAACGCCGCGACCGTCATCCGCTTGCCGCCCGCCGGCTGCAGCTCCCGCAGGGCCAGCGCGCCGTTGCCGCAGGCCACGACCAGTCGATCCGCGTCGGCGTGCAGCAATTCGCCCGCGGCGCCGGCGCCCGGACAGGCTTGCGCCGACCAGATTTTCAGCGGCGCGCCGTCCAGCAGCGTCCACGCGCCCGGCGCCGGGTTATAGGCGCGCACCGCGCGTGCCAGCGTCTCCGCGGGCAGGTTCCAGTCCAGCTTCGCCTCGTCCTTGCTGAGCTTGGCCGCATAGGTGGCCAGGCTTTCGTCCTGCGCCCGCGGCTCCAGCGTGGAGTAATTCGCCAGCGCCGAGACGATTGCGCGGGCGCCCGCCGCCGCCAGGGTGTCGTGCAGGCTGGCCGCGGTATCGGTGTCCAGGATCGGCACCGGCGTTTTCAGCAGCATCGCCCCGGTGTCGAGGCCAGCATCCATCCGCATGATGGTAATGCCGGTCTCCGTGTCGCCCGCCAGGATCGCGCGCTGGATCGGCGCCGCCCCGCGCCAGCGCGGCAGCAGCGAAGCGTGGATGTTGAGGCAACCCAGGCGCGGCAGGTCCAGCACCGCCTGCGGCAGGATCAGGCCATAGGCGGCGACCACCATGACATCGGCAGCCGCCGCGCGCAGCTCGGCCTGCGCCTCGGGCGTTTTCAGGCTGAACGGCTGGGCGACAGGCAGACCGCGCGCCTGCGCCGCCTGCTTGACCGCGCTGGGGGTGAGCTTCATGCCGCGCCCGGCCGGGCGGTCGGGCTGGGTCAGCACCAGGGCGATGCCGTGTCCGGCATCCGCCAGGGCATTGAGGGCGGTGGCAGCGAACGGCGGCGTGCCGGCAAAAACGATCCGCACCGAACCGGGGCTCAGAGCGACGCGCGGCTGGGCGCGGCGTCGGGACGGTGCTCGCGCGCCTGCTTTAAAAGCCTGGCCTTGATGCGGTTGCGTTTGAGATTGGACAGATAGTCGACGAAGACCTTGCCCCTCAAATGGTCCATTTCGTGCTGGATGCATACCGCCAGCAGGCCGTCGGCCTCCAGCTCGAAGGGTTTGCCTTCGCGGTCGAGCGCACGCACGGTCACGCGCTCGGCGCGCTGTACCTTGTCATAGACGCCGGGCACCGACAGACAGCCTTCCTCGCTTTCCTCGCGGCCCGACTGGGCGATGATCTCGGGGTTGATGAACACCCGCAGTTCGTCGTGGGTTTCGGAAATGTCGATGACGATCACGCGCTCGTGGACGTTGACCTGGGTGGCCGCCAGCCCGATACCGGGGGCGGCGTACATGGTCTCGGCCATGTCCTTGACCAGTTGCCGGATGCGCGCATCCACCGCCGCCACCGGCCTGGCGATGGCATGAAGACGGGCATCGGGATAATGCAAAATATCGAGTCTGGCCATAAAAATCTTTACGAATTAATGGGCTGGGCGCACACTTTGATGCAGAATCTGCGTTTTAATGGCAGCCAAGCCTAAATCTAGGGTGGCGGATAGCCGTAAGCTAAGCGCACAGTATATTTTCAATGCGGAATTGGACAAGATCTAAATGGAGGGTTCCCCCGTGCGTCAACTCATAGTTTCTCTTGCTCTGCTGCTGGCCACACCGGCGCTGGCCGATACCCTAAAGCTGCAGGACAACGCACCCGAAGCCCACATTGTGGTCAAGGGCGACACCCTGTGGGATATTTCAGCGCGTTTTCTCAAGGATCCCTGGCGCTGGCCGCAGCTTTGGAACCTGAACCGCGAGGGCATCAAGAACCCGCACCGGATTTACCCCGGCGACATGATCGTGCTCGACCGCAGCGGCGCCAGCCCCCGCCTGTCCCTGGTCAGGGGCGGCAATAACGGCCTGCCTACGGTCAAGCTGTCGCCGGGCGTGCGTGCGACGGATGTCGCCAGCGAGGCCGTTCCGGCCATTCCACTCAATGCCATCCATGCCTTCCTGAACCAGCCGTTGCTGGTCACCCAGGAGCAGCTTTACCATTCGCCCGAAATCGTTGGCACCAACGAAGAACGCGTCTTCATGACCGTAGGCGATTTCGCTTATGCGACCAGCGACGAATCGGGCACAACGCGGTGGCAGATGTACCGCCAGGGCCAGGCCTTGACGAATCCGGACGACGGCAAGATTCTGGGCTACGAAGCCGAATATCTGGGCGACGCGGAAACCGTGGTTCCCGGCAATCCGCAAAAGTTGCGGATTACGCGGGTCAGCCAAGAAATTTTGTCCAAGGACAAGCTTTTCCCGGCACGGGATCACACCGAGTACGAGTTCGTGCCGCACGCGCCGGAAAAACCGATTTCCGGCAAGGTCATCTCCGCCTACGGCTCCACCCTAAACTCCAATACAGGACGTCTTCAGACGATCATCATCAACCGCGGCGCCGCGGACGGCATCGAACCAGGGCACGTCCTGGCGGTTTATCGCACCGGCAAACTGGTCAAGATGGATAGATCAGGTCGCCAGCGCTGGGTTTATATGGACTATGGCTGCATCAAACCCGGAGAAGAAGGCAATCTCGACCCGTTCTACAAGCCCGGCAAGGTCATGGAAGACTGCAAGCCCGAGGTCGAAGTCCAGGCCGGCCCATGGGCCTATATGGATGTGGGCTGCCTGAAACCGGGCAAAAAGGTCAGTTTCGACCAGAACTTCGATCCCAGGGAAGTCTACGATCGGGGATGCACCGACAATAAGCTGGCCGACACCATACAGCTTCCCGATGCGCGCACCGGTCTGGTCATGGTTTACCGCGTGTTCGACCACGTGTCTTATGCGCTCATCATGAAGTCCGAACGCCCGGTTTACCTGCTCGACACGGTAAAGAACCCTTGATCAGCCCATCGAGAGACGACTGAAGCGTGCCTGACGCCTGGTTGCGCCTCGCCCTCGCACCGGGGGTCGGCAACACCAGCCTGATCCGCCTGTTAACGGCCTTCGGTTCCCCGGAGGCCGTTTTGGCATCCGGCCGCGGCGCCCTGACGGCGCATCTTTCCACCGCGCAATGCGACGCGCTGCTGGGCGAGCCCGACGCCGCGCGGATCGAAGCCGCCCACGCCTGGCTCGCCCAGCCCGGCAACAGCCTGATGACGCTGGCGGACGCGGACTATCCGAAACCCCTGCTTGAAATCGCCGACCCGCCCGCCCTGCTGTACTGCAAGGGACGGCGCGAGTTGTTGAACCAGCCCGGACTCGGCATCGTCGGCAGCCGCAACGCCACGCCGCAGGGCGAGCGCGACGCCGAGGCATTTGCCCGCGCCCTGTCCGACGCCGGGCTCACCATCGTCAGCGGGCTGGCGCTGGGAATCGATGCCGCCGCCCATCGCGGCGGACTAGCGGGCGCCGGCTCCAGCGTCGCCGTCGTCGGCACCGGGCTCGACCGCGTCTACCCCGCCCGCAACAAAACGCTGGCGCATCAGCTGGCCGAAACCGGGCTGATCGTGTCGGAATTCCCGCTCGGAACGCAGCCGCTGCCGGGCCACTTTCCGCGCCGCAACCGCCTGATCAGCGGATTGAGCCGCGGCGTGCTGGTGGTGGAGGCCGCCCCGGACAGCGGTTCGCTGATCACGGCGCGGGTCGCCGCCGAACAGGGGCGCGAGGTGTTCGCCATCCCCGGTTCGATCCATTCGCCGCTGGCGCGCGGCTGCCATGCGCTGATCAAGCAGGGCGCCAAGCTGGTCGAGTCCGCCGCCGACATTCTCGACGAACTGGCGTGGCAGCAGCGGCTGGCGCCCCCCGTGCTGCGTGAAAGCCTTCGCGACCCGGTGCTGGACGCGCTGGACGGGTCGCCGACCACCGTCGACTCGCTGGCGCAAAGAACCGGGTTGACGCTGGAAGCGCTTTCAGCGAAGCTGTTGACGCTTGAACTGGACGGGCACATTGCATCCTTGCCCGGCGGGCGTTACCAAAAAATTCACTGACACTATGCTCGACATCCTGGTTTACCTCTACGAAAGCTTCCGCATGGCGGAACTGGCCCCCGACCGCGATGCGCTGGAAAAGCGCCTTTTCGCCGCCGGTTTCGAAGAAGCCGACATCACCGCCGCGCTCGACTGGTACGCCAACCTGTCCAGCAGCGCCACCCACGAACGGCTGGCGCTGGCCTACGACCGCCATTACGCTCCCGAAGAACTCGACCGCCTGAATGAAGCCTGCCGCGGCGAGATAACCTATCTGGTCGGCGCGCAGGTGCTCGACCCCGAATCGCGCGAATGGGTGATTTCCGGGCTGATGGCGCTGGGCGGCGAGGATATCGAGCCCGAACACGTGCGCTGGATGACGCTGATCGTGCTGTGGAGCCGCGGGCTGATCGAACACTTCACCCATCTCGAAGACATGCTGCTCAACCACGAGCCAGGACGTTTACACTAATTTAATCATGTCCAAACTCGTCATCGTCGAATCGCCGTCCAAGTCCAAAACGCTGAAAAAGTACCTCGGCGACGATTACGACATCCTCGCCAGCTACGGCCACGTCCGCGACCTGGAGCCGAAAACCGGCGCCATCGATACCGAAAATTTCAGCATGAAATATCAGGTCATCGAGCGCAACGCCAAACACGTCGAGGCCATCGTCAAGGCCGCCAAAAAGGCCGACGAAGTGCTGCTGGCAACCGACCCGGACCGCGAAGGCGAGGCGATTTCCTGGCACATCAGCGAGATCCTCAAGGAACGCAAGGTCAAGACGCCGATGAAGCGGGTGGCCTTCTACGAGATCACCGAATCAGCGGTTCAGGACGCGGTGCGCAACCCGCGCGAGATCGCGACCGACCTGGTCAACGCGCAGCAGGCGCGCCGCGCGCTGGATTATCTGGTCGGCTTCAACCTGTCGCCGCTGCTGTGGCGCAAGATCAGCCCCGGCCTCTCCGCCGGGCGCGTGCAGTCGCCCGCGCTGCGCATGATCGTCGAGCGCGAACTGGAAATCGAAGCCTTCGAGGCGCGCGAATACTGGACGCTCCACCTCGACAGCCACAAGGGCGCGCAGGCCTTCGTCGCCAAGCTCACCCACTTCAGGGGCGAGAAGCTCGAACAGTTCACGGTCGAGCACGAGGCGCGCAGCAAGGAATGGCTGGCGACCCTGGAAGGCCGCGATGCCACGGTGATGCGCATCGAGAAAAAACGCCGCGCCCGCCATCCCGGCGCCCCGTTCACCACCTCGACCCTGCAGCAGGCCGGCGTGCGCCAGCTCGGCATGACCACCGACCGCGTGATGCGCACCGCCCAGCAGCTGTACGAAGGCGTCGACCTCGGCGAAGGCCCGGTCGGCCTCATCACCTACATGCGTACCGACTCGGTCAATCTGGCGCAGGAAGCGATCACCGACATCCGCAAGTATGTCGGCGCCAACTTCGACAAGGATTACCTGCCGCCGGCCGCCATCGCCTACAAGGCCAAGACCAAGAACGCGCAGGAAGCGCACGAAGCCGTGCGCCCGACCTCGGTGACCCGCTCTCCCGATGCGGTGAAAGCGTTTCTTACGCACGACCAGGCGCGGCTGTACGAGCTGATCTGGAAGCGCACCGTCGCCTGCCAGATGACTCCAGCGCAGTTCGACACCGTCGCCGCCGACATCACGGTGGGCGAGGGCACCTTTCGCGCCACCGGGCAGACGCTGGCGTTCGCCGGTTTCCTCGCCGTCTACCAGGACGACGAGGACGAGGAAGAATCCAGACTGCCGGCACTGGTCGAAGGCGAAACCCTGCCGGTCGACCGCCTCTACGGCGAGCAGCACTTCACCCAGCCGCCGCCGCGCTACACCGAAGCCAGCCTGGTGAAGGCGCTGGAGGAATACGGCATCGGCCGCCCCTCCACCTACGCCAGCATTATTTCCACCCTGCAGGACCGCGAATACGTGGTGCTGGAAAAGAAGCGCTTCCAGCCGACCGACATCGGCCGCCTGGTCAACTGCTTCCTTACCCGCCATTTCAGCCAATACGTCGACTACGACTTCACCGCCAAGCTGGAAGACAAGCTCGACGACGTGTCGAACGGCAATCGCGTGTGGACGCGCCTGCTGGGCGAATTCTGGACGGATTTCGACGGCGAACTGAAGGCCAAACAGGGCGTCGAGCGCGGCTGCCCGATCCTCGAAGACTGCCCCAAGTGCGGCAAGCCGCTGTTCATGCAGGCCAGCAAGCGCGGCCTTTTCATCGGCTGTTCCGGCTACCCGGAATGCGATTACACGCGGCCGCTGCACGCCGCCACCGCCGAAGGCGACAACATCCTCGGCAAGGATCCGGCCAGCGGCCTCGACATCAAGCTGCTGTCGGGGCGTTTCGGGCCCTACGTGCAGATCGGCGAAATGCCGGAAGACAAGAAAGCGCCGAAGCCGCGCCGCGCATCCTGGCCGAAAGAGATTCCGCTGGAAAACGCGACGCTTGAACTGGCGCTGAAATTTCTCTCACTGCCGCGCGAAGTGGGCCACCACCCGACCACCGGCCTGCCCATCGTCGCCAACAACGGCCGCTTCGGCCCCTATCTGCTGCACGACGGCAAATTCAAGTCGATCCCCAAGACCGACAGCGTGTATGAAATCGACCTGCCGCGCGCGCTCGAAGTGCTGGCGATGGAACGCGCCCCGCGCGGCGGCGACTCCGCCGCCTCGGTGCTGAAAACCCTCGGCCCGCACCCGGAAGACGGCAAGGACATCACCGTCCGCAGCGGCCGCTACGGCCCCTATGTGAAGCACGGCAGCACCAACGCCACGCTGCCCAAGGACATCACACCGGAAGAGATCACAATGGACGAGGCGCTCGGCCTGATCGCCGCGCGCGTCGCCAAGGGCCCGGCCAAGAAGCCGGTGAAAAAGGCCGCGGCCAAACCCGCGGCAGCGAAGAAAGCGAAAGCCGCCGACGCTGACGAAACCAAAAAGCCCGCCGTTAAAAAGACAACGACCAAAAAAGCGCCCGCCAAGGCCACAGCCACCAAGAAACCGGCCACCAAAAAAACCGCGGCATGAGTCCGGCCCCCAGCCTGCTCATGGTCAATGCCTTCATCGGCACGGCCGGCTACAAGAAGCTGTATCAGGAACTGGGCTACACCGTCATCGCCGAATGGTCCGAACGCAAGGCCATCGGCCTGCTGCGGAAATCCCCGCCTGCCGTCATCGTCGCGGATTTTTACCACCAGACCGATTTCCGCGACCGCCTGTCCAACCTCGAATCCCTGCTGGCCACGGCACAAAGCTCGCCCAACACCCGCATCCTGGTCTTTTACGAATCAGCCCACCAGGACGTGCTCGACAAAGTCCGCGCCCGCCTGCGCATCGATGCCGCCTTGACGCTGCCGGTCCAGGAAGACGCATTACGCACCACCCTGCAGGGCTGGCTGGAAAACACCTCCGCATCGACCTGAGCCCGTCGCCCCGTCCGGCGCAAGCAACCTGGCTGGACGATGGCGCTCGAAGCCCAGGGCATCGAGAAGGGCGACGAAAGCGAGCAACTGAAGCGACTTGTCCGCCAGATCATCGAAAAGGCCGGTTCCGATCTGTGGCAGGCAGCGTCATGACCGACCCCTTGTTCGGCCAACTCCCATGCGCTAAGGAAGCACTGATTAATTCGATATGGCCGTCATTGCGAGCGAAGCGCGGCAATCCAGCGCATTGATTAAGCAGGTATTTCTGGATTGCCGCGTCGCTTCGCTCCTCGCAATGACGGATTAATCAGCGTCTCCCTAAAGACCTTCAGCGACGTGCTGGACGTTGACCGCATTGCCATGCAGCCGAGTTTTGTGCTGCCAGAGTCGATCACCCCGAGCGCCAACGCCTCAGCCCTACCGAAGAGCCTATATGTGGCGGAAGCGGCAATGGGCTACCTTGAGGGGCGAGTGATCAACGATGTGGCCAGTCTGGACAACGTGCAGTGGTGGTCAACTTCGTCGTAACACCCGTGGCCTGCCGCGAGCCGCGTCACAAAATACGTTTACATAAACGATAACGGTTATCCTATACTGCCTGTAATTCATGAACTTATTATATTTTATGACAACGTATCATGGCTAAACGGCATAGAGAATCCTCCGATGCCCGATCCTTGCTCGAGGCCGTCCTCGAGGCAGGGCGCAAGCAGACCCCCCCGCTGTCGGCGGCTGAGCTTGCGCGCCGGGTGCAGATCACGCCCACCACACTCTCGCGTATGAAAAAGGACGGGCGCGGCGACATCGCTGTGATCGCGGAGCTCGCGCGCATTGTGGGCATGCGACTGGTTCTGGCACAGGACAACGCTACACTGGCCAAGCTGCAGGCGGGGAGCTTCTTCGATGACTGACCGCTTCGCAGTGCTCTGGACACGCGCTGGCGGCAAGCCGGTGAAGATGGGCAACGTCGTGGCCACCGAGCGGGAATGCCGAGTGACCTACGACCAGGCCTTCGTGCGCAGCGGACTGCCGGGATTTTCCCTTATCGCCCCGCCAGCCAAGCTCGGGACGAACGCAATCATTCATAGGGCGACCGAGCGTTTTCCGCTACACCCGCGGCTGATGGTGATGATCCCGCCCAACACGGCCGGCAACCTGCAACGCCGTGTCTACGCCGAGTTGCTTGCAAAGCGGCCCGTGCCGCCGGCTCCCGGTTTCGATAGCGAATGGGAGATCCTGATGCTCGCCGGACGAAACGGTATCGGGCACCTCGACGTATTCCCCTCCGACCTGGATGCACAGACCTGGTACGACACAATGGAACGCCGCGCACATCTGCTCGGTGGGCGCAGCGGGGTCTGGCGACTATTGCAGGACGAGATCCAGCAGACCGGCGACATGGACGAGGCGACCGCGCGCGAGCTCGCCGAAGTGATGGGCCCGACACCGACGGTAGGCGGGATGACCTCCAAGATCCTGGTTGCCATTCCCGACCACCTTGAGTGGGACGGGACGATGGCCCTGCCCGGCACCAGCGAGATAGGCCGGACTCGGTTCACGGATGTGATCGTCAAGATCGAGCAACCGGGCTATGAAGGGGTGACCGCGTTGGAGGCGCTGGCCTACGACATCCACGAGGAACTGGGTTTTCAGGTTCCGCGTCGCTGGCGGCACTCGGTCGAAGGCCTGAACGTCCTCGCAGTGGAGCGATTCGACCGAACCAGTAAGGGCCTGCCGATCACGTACGAAGGGCTGCTGACCATTTTCGCCGGGGGCTCGACAAGGGTTACCTCGACGAGCGATCTCGAACTGCACGAAGTGGCGGCATGGATTCGACGCCTGGCTTCGCTCTGCGCGATCGACGTTAATGAGGCGCTCATGGAAATCTTCCGTCGCCTCGCCGTGGCACTGATGACGGGGAACGGCGACCTGCACTTGGAGAACCTTGGGCTGCTAGGAGGCTTCGACGGGGCGAGGATGGCCCCGGTGTTCGACCCCGCCCCGATGCGGGCCTGGCAGCGCCACAACATCCAGATGGCCATTCCAATCGACTTCAACCGGGACAAGCCTATCTACACCCAGATCGCGCGCCAGGGCTTGGCCTTCGGGCTCACCGAGACCGCCGCGCTGGGGGTCCTGCGCTGGGCGCACGACGCAACGTTGAACTACCGAGAGCGGGTGGGCGCGGCAACTGGAGTCCCGGACGGTCAGAAGGAGCGTTTAATTCGGGTTGTCGGCAGGGAACGCGAACTCCTGCAGCTTGCCCTTTGAACCATACAGCGAGGACAGCGAGGAGACTTCTCGTTAGAACACATCATCCGAAGCCCGTCGGCCGATGGAAGATCCCGTTCGAATCCATAGCGGAAATGATCAACTAAATCTCCATTGGCAGCTTTGGCTAACGACGCGACGGCCGACAACTTAGCCATGGCAGGCAGGTCATCGGCCGAAGGCGACGCGGGTCTGGCGGCCACCTTTGGCCGATGCACATCCAAGGCCAGACATTGAATACTCAGTGTTTCGAAGGGGATGTTGTCGATATGATGGTGGGTGCGGGAATAAATCGACTCTGGCCCCTTTGGTTCCTGACTTTTCTGGGCAACCTGACCCGCTGTGATCTGTCATAGAGAAAAGGCTCTAAGTTAAACAACTCTCCTCAAGGGTAAACAGCGCCTTCGTTCATATTGTTGGCGTTCTAAGGTGACGGGCCGTTATACATTGCTAGCAGGCGTTTAGGCTGCCAATGGAGGCATCTAGATGGATACGCTGACGCCACATGAACGGTCACGGCTCATGGGCCGCATACATAGCAAGAACACCAAGCCAGAAATCGCGGTACGCTCGATGTTGCATCGCATGGGCTACCGATTCCGCCTCCATCGCAAGGATTTGCCCGGCAAGCCGGACATCGTGCTGCCGCGCCATCGCAAGATCATTCTGATCCAGGGCTGTTTTTGGCATGGGCACAAGTGCCGCCTTGCGTCAAAGCCGAAATCGAATGAGGCCTACTGGGGCCCGAAGATCCTAGCTAACCAAGCCCGGGATGTGCGCAACCTGTAGGCACTAGCCGAACTGGGATGGTCAGTGCTTGAGCTATGGGAGTGCGAAATCAAGAACTTGCAAGACGTGGAGTGCCGCCTGCGCGAATTTATGCATGCCCGGCCGGATACCTCCGACTAGTTAAGCGCAGGCCGTCCGGGCGCAGTCAGCCAACTGTTCCGATGCATCACTATTCACCACTTTGGTGTAGCATTGCGGGCGACTTTGCGGGTACACATCCTATGTCGATACAGCGAAAACGGCAGGACGCCAGCATTCAAGAGCGCAGCGTCCGCGCTTCCATCAGCTTTCCTGAAGAACAGTACTCCGTACTGGAGAAGATCGCCGCAGAGCACCGGGTGTCGCTCGCATGGGTGGTGCGCGACGCGGTCGATGGGTATTTGAAGGCGCGCTGGCCCCTTTTGGGGCTAGGCCGTAGCCCGGAAGAAAAATAGATCTGATGCAGGATACTGTGAATAGTGTTTTCGAAAAAGACGGCGATGACATCCGTGTACTATCGTTGTTCTCCGGGTGCGGGGGAATGGATTTCGGTATTGAAGCCGCAGGCGGGCATGTCATTTTTTCCAATGACATCCTCGAAGATGCCTGCCAAACACTGGAGAAATATTTCCCTGGCGCGGACGTAAAGCACGGTGATATATCGCAAATCCTTGCGTTTCCAAATGCCGACATTGTCGTGGGTGGCTACCCGTGCCAGTCGTTTTCGATGGCCGGAAACCGCGACCCTGAAAGGGATGAGCGGACGAACCTTTATAAGCAGTTCCTGCGTGTCGTCAATCTCGTCAAGCCTAAGTATTTCGTGGCTGAGAACGTTTCCGGCTTAAAACAGCTGGGGGCAGGAAGCTTCTTGGCGGAGCAGGAAACCGCCTACCGAGAGGCAGGCTATGTCGTCAGCCATCACGTCCTTAATGCAAAGGCGTACGGCGTTCCGCAATCGCGCAAGCGCCTATTCATCGTCGGCGTCAGGAAAGATCTCGGCCAAGCGTTCGATTTCCCGGGTGAAACACACGGTAAGCCGACAAAAAAAAATAGCGGGTTGAAGCCTTTTACCTCCCATGGCGATGCTATCAAGGACTTGCCGCAGTGGCCAGAGGGCGAGTTTTACGAGCGTCCGCATGACCCGGAGGGCCATTTTTCTTGGTACTTTATGTCTAGAAACCGAAAAGCCAAATGGGATGAACCCGCTTATACCGTAGTCGCTAATTGGCGGCACATCACGCTGCATCCCGCGAGCCCTGTGATGAAGCTCATATGGTCAAATCTAGCGGACGGCTGGAAGCAGCGGTGGGATTTCTCGGACGAGTACGAGCACCTTACTGCGGATCCGACGCGGCCAAAGCTCGAGCAACCCCGCCGTCTATCCTGGCGCGAGTGTGCGCGCATCCAGACTTTCCACAACAATTTCGAGCCAGTGGGCGATACAAAATCGAAGTTTACCCAGATTGGCAATGCGGTTCCCCCCATGCTGGCCGAGGCGATATTCCGCCACTTGTTCACGGGTGCCGGGCTGAGGAGCACGGCGAAGAAAACGTTAAAGAAGTAGGAATGGGGCTGACAGAGAGCTTCTGCTGGCTTCAGCGCATGGGTCAACATTCCAGGGGTCGCCGCAGTGCCAAAAATCGCATTACAGCTCGTTAGCGCAGTTGCTTTTGCAGCTGAAGCCGCACAGAACGAGGCTCAGCTGCGGCATGAGCTTGAAGGTTCCCTCAAGAGGGCGTGCGAGGCGCGGCGCATTCCGTGGACGCCGTTCCAACTGGAGCGAGCGCTCAAGGAAGCCGGAAAACCGACTAAGTTCGCCGACGTGGCCCATGGCGCTGTCGTCATCGAGTACGAATCCCCGAGGTCATTCGCGGGACGTGCCAACAGCAAGGCAAAGCATGCCCGAGATCAGGCCGAGGAGTACACGGCTCTGATCTCAGCCGAAGAAGGCCGCCGTCTGCAAGATTACGTGCTTGTGATATGGGACGGCTCTCATATTAGTTTTGGCAGCTATAGCGAACAAGGTGTCCAGTGGGATGGCGTCATTCCCTTCGACGTCAGCGCAGCGAACCGGCTTTTGACCATGCTGGAGCAGGATGGGCGTCCTCTCGTGCACCCCCAGCTTCTTCAGGCCCTGGTGGGTCCCGATTCAGAACATGGAATCGCGTTGATACCGAAGCTATACGCTAGCATATGCCAAGCCGAGTCTGTGCCTGCTTCGAAAACCAAAATGCTGTTCACGGAATGGCGGAGGCTCTTCAGCCAGGTCGTCGGTTTCCAGCCTGCGAACATGAAGACTCTGCTCGCCAGGCAGGAGATATCCCACAATCAGCACTATGAGGAAAACCCCGCTGCGTACCTCTTTGCCCTGAATACCTACATCGCAGTCATCGCCAAGATCGTCGCGGCGTGCGCACTGCCGCATCCAAGCCAAAATATCTTGGATTCTTCGGTGCCGGTGGCTGAGCGCCTGCGCGCCGTGGAGACGGGCGAGCTGTTCGAGCACTCCGGCATCCTCAATATGCTTAGCGGCGATTTCTTCGCCTGGTACTTGGACGATAGCGGCTGGGAGACATACAGGCCGCACTTGGAGACTTTGTTTGCCAAGCTGTCCGGCGTGGACTTCACTATTGCAAAGAAGCACCCGAATACAACGCGCGATCTGTTCAAAGGTATCTACGAACGGTTTATTCCCCGTGAAGTCCGTCATGCGCTCGGGGAGTTCTATACGCCTGACTGGCTCGCTGAGCACGGAATGGATTTGATTGGATGGGAAACGCAGAATGCGCTTACCGATCCGACGTGCGGCTCCGGCACATTTCTCCTCGAAGCGCTGCGGCGGCGCCGGCTAGAATATGGTGATGGCGCCAACGCCAGGTCACTGCTCGCTGGGCTGCATGGCATAGATCTTAATCCGCTTGCAGTCCTTGTGGCCAAGGGGTCTCTGGCTGTCTTTCTTTCGCCATTCCTAGATCCATCCGATCCTATACGCCTGCCGGTGTACCTCGCTGATGCAATCAATCCTGCACGCGTGAGCGCAGGATTGTTTCCAAGCTATAGCTATGTCATGCAGACAGAGCTCGGACCGAAAGAATTTTCTGTGCCGGAGAAACTGATCGGCCATGCCGAGTTTTTCAGAGTATTCGGAAGAATCCGGGACTTGATCGACGCAAACGTCTCAGCAAGCAAGATATGCAGTGCAGTTCGGTTGGATCTCGAGCGCATAGGGCTAGACGGGGCCGACATTCAAGCGTTGGAAGGAACTATCGGCAACCTAGTGTCGCTCCACAATCAGGGGTGGAACGGGATATGGTGCGCAATCCTCGCCGACCGGTTTGCCGCAGGCGCTGTTCCTCGCTCGACCCACGTCTGCGGCAATCCTCCATGGGTGAAGTGGAGCAACCTTCCAGAGGAGTACACGAAGACGATACAAGCGCAGTGCAGGCAGCTCGGCGTTTTCAGTAACGACAAATGGGTAGGAGGGATTGAGGCGGACATTTCTACAGTGATCACCTATCAGGCGATCTACCACTATCTTGCTCCATCAGGACGTCTTGGATTCTTTTTGCCGGGTTCAATCTTTGCAACACCATCGAGCGCAGGCTTCCGCAAGTTCGCGGTTGGTCCTGAGGGTATACAGTGCAGGGTGCTGCTCGTTGAGGACTTCGACGCAATCAGCCCATTCGATGGAGTGACGAATCTACCGCGTTTTCTTGCTCTCGAAAGAGATTCTTCGACCATCTTTCCGGTGCCGTACCGAGCGTGGACGCCGGGCGATACGCCCGTATCGAAGCTACGGCGGTCGATAAGTGCCCAGGAATTCCGCGAGGCCGCAACGGCAACTGACTACGTAGGCGTTCCTGTGCCGGGTGGGAATGGGGGAAGGCCTTGGCTTATCGGTACGGCCGAAGAACAGGCACTGTTTGCGAAAGTTTTCGCTGGCGCCGAGCGCACATACCAAGCCCGAAAGGGCGTAACCGCTGACCGAAACGGCGTGTTCTGGGTCTATGAGACGGGCCGGAGGGATGGAAATACGGTAACGGTTAGGAACGCTGCTGCTGTTGGAAAGACGAAAGGCATCCCCGAGATCACTGCCCGCATCGAATCCGAGCATCTTTTTCCGCTGCTCAGAGGACAGGGCGTAAAGCCATTCAGTGCCGTCCCAGATAAGGAGCTGCGCATCATCGTTCCCCAGCGGGGTATGCATGGCGATCCCAATCTGCCGGTCCTCTCACCGTTAACATTCAAATTCCTTAATAAATTCAAGGCCCACCTCGAAAGCCGCTCGAGCCTAAAAAGGTTCCAAAAAGGGCAAGCATTCTATTCGCTGTGGAGTACGGGTGAATACACTTTTTCCCCTTTTAAAGTGTTATGGCGTGAGATTGGAAAAACGTTTGCTGCCGCGTATATAGGAAGCGCATCAACCGATTTCGGTGGCGAAAAAATTGTGATTCCAGACCATAAACTGTACTTCATTCCCGTTGAAACGGAAGCCGAGGCAGCTTATCTGACCGGCTTTCTGAATGCTCCGATAATATCCAAATCTATTTCAGCCTACGCCTCTCAGCTCAGCTTGGGTGTTAGTGTTGCCGACTATATTCATATCCCAAGATTCAATGTGAGGGACGAGGTGAAGCGTTCAATATCTGAAATTTCATCTCGCCTTTCTAGGAATTCAGATTCAATGACGGATGCTGATTTGATGGCGCTAAATGAGAAAGTGAAGATTCTGTTGGGTGTCTCGTGAGGACGCGATGGAAGCGGACTGTGCATGCTATTGAGCTTGTCGAGCGTCGTTCATATTTTTGGAATTTCAAGGCGTTCGGCGTTTCCAATCAGCCGGCGACCGTTCGGGAGCTACAGACATTTGTGATTACCAGGCGAGGCCACAAAGACCTATCATCTGTCTATCGGCTGACATTTCCGTACCAACTCAACACAAGTTAGCTGGTGAACGAAAATCAGAAAGCCAAACGGGCTCTTCAGTATCAGCCGCACCCGAGATGACTCACTAATGTTTCAGTTGCCTTGGGGTACCTTGCTGGCCTTCCTGAGCCCCAATGGACTACAAAGGGGTGCCCGCGCTCTTATCTGTTGCCGCTAGGGGCCGTCAAAAAAAGAAAGGGAGCCCAATTCAGACCCCTTCTGTATCTGGCACAGATTTCACTTTTTATAGTGCCATACAAAATTACACATCGAGGTTCCGCACGCCCAGCGCATTCGTCTCGATGAAAGCACGCCGCGGTTCGACTTCGTCGCCCATCAGCGTCGTGAAAATCTGGTCTGCCGAGATCGCATCTTCGATCTGCACTTTCATCAGGCGGCGAACCTTGGGGTCCATGGTGGTTTCCCATAGCTGCGCGGGGTTCATCTCGCCCAGACCCTTATAGCGCTGGATGCTCATGCCGCGTTTGACTTCGGCGAGGAACCAGTCCATCGCGTCGCGGAAGCTTTGCACCGGCGCTTCCTTCTCGCCGCGTTTGGCGCGCGCGCCCAGGCCGATCAGATCGCGCAGCAGGTCGCCGACTTTGACCAGCTGGTTGTAATCGCCGGATTCGAGCAAGTCCGCTTCGAGGAAATTGACGTAGGCGTTGCCGTGGGAATGGCGGATGATGCGCAGGCGGTGCGCGTCGGTTTCGCTGATGTATTCGGCGGCGACCTCGAACTTCTGCGCATCCAGCGCGGCGCCCAGGCTCGCCTCGCTCTGCATGGCGGCGCCGCTGTCGGCCAGGCTCAGGCGGGGAATGCGCATCAGGGCCTGCAGCACGTCGTCCGGCAACAGGCGGGACAGGCGATCGCTGACGGCTTCGGCGAGGAAGTATTCGCGTGCCAGGGTTTCCAGTGCATCCCCTGCAATCGGCATGGCGCCGTCCATCGGCGTCAGTTCGGCATCCTTCATCGCTTCCGCCATCAGGTGCTCTTTCAGCGCGTGCTCGTCCTTGATGTAGCGCTCGGAACGGCCATGCTTGACCTTGTACAGCGGCGGCTGGGCAATGTAGATGTGGCCGCGCTCGACCAGCTCGGGCATCTGGCGGTAGAAGAAGGTGAGCAGCAGGGTGCGGATGTGCGCGCCGTCAACGTCGGCGTCGGTCATGATGATGATGCGGTGGTAGCGCAACTTGTCGGGGTTGTAGTCGTCCTTGCCGATGCTGGTGCCAAGCGCGGTGATCAGGGTGGCGATTTCCTGGCTGCCGATGACCTTGTCGAAACGCGCGCGCTCGACGTTGAGGATCTTGC
>JAUPLV010000091.1 GCA_030836725.1 Pseudomonadota bacterium
GGTTAGGCGAATTCTGGAAGTCCGTTATATTAGCAGGTTGCGAATTACGCTCGCCGCCTTAACCGATGGCCGTCAAACAATGGAATTCATCCGCATCCGTGGCGCCCGCACCCACAACCTGAAGAACATCAACCTAGACCTCCCGCGCAACCGGCTGGTGGTAATCACCGGGCTGTCGGGTTCGGGCAAATCCTCGCTCGCCTTCGACACGCTCTACGCCGAAGGCCAGCGGCGCTATGTCGAATCGCTGTCGGCCTATGCGCGGCAGTTTTTGCAGCTGATGGAAAAGCCCGACGTCGACCTGATCGAGGGTCTGAGCCCGGCGATTTCCATCGAGCAGAAAGCCACCAGCCACAACCCGCGCTCGACCGTCGGCACAGTTACCGAAATCCACGATTACCTGCGCCTGCTGTACGCCCGCGTCGGCGACCCGCAGTGCCCGGAGCATGGCATCACGCTCGCCGCGCAGACGGTGTCGCAGATGGTCGACGCGGTGCTGGCGCTGCCGGAAGACACCAAGCTGATGATCCTGGCGCCGCTGGTAGTGGGCAGGAAGGGCGAGAACGTCGAGCTGTTCGCCGAACTGCGCGCGCAGGGCTTCGTGCGGGTACGGGTCGACGGCAAGGTGCACGAGATCGACGCCGTGCCCAAGCTCGACAAGAACAAGAAGCACACCATCGAGGTGGTGGTGGATCGCCTGAAGGTGCGCGCCGACGCCAAGCAGCGTCTGGCCGAAAGCTTCGAGACCGCGCTGCGCCACGCCGACGGCCGCGCCCTGGCGGTGGAAATGGATTCCGACAAGGAACACCTCTTCTCTGCCAGGTTCGCCTGCCCGGTGTGCAGCTATTCGCTGCCCGAGCTGGAGCCGCGCCTGTTCTCGTTCAACAACCCGATGGGGGCATGCCAGACCTGCGACGGGCTCGGGCAGATCACGTTCTTCGACCCGGCGCGGGTGGTGGCCTTCCCGCACCTGTCGCTGGCCAGCGGCGCGATCAAGGGCTGGGACAAGCGCAACCAGTTTTTCTACATGATGCTGCAAAGCCTGGCGATGCATTACGGCTTCGACCTCGATACGGCGTTCGAATCGCTGCCCGAACGCATCCGCGACGTCATCCTCAACGGCAGCGGCAAGGAGGCGATCGCCTTTCAGACGCTGGCGCCGCGCGGCGGCTACACGACCAAAAGCTATCCGTTCGAGGGCGTGCTCGCCAACATGGCGCGGCGTTACCACGAGTCCGACTCGATGGCGGTGCGCGAGGAACTCGCCAAATACCAGAACAACAAGGCCTGCCCGGCCTGCAAGGGCACTCGCCTGCGCGAGGAAGCACGCCACGTGATGGTCGGCGGTGTGCCGATTTACCAGGTCAGCGCGATGCCCCTGAAGCAGGTGCTGGCGTTTTTCGAGACGCTGAAACTGGACGGCCACCGTGCGCAGATCGCCGACCGGATCGTCAAGGAAATCGTCGCCCGCGTCGGATTCCTAAACAACGTCGGGCTCGATTATCTGTCGCTCGACCGCTCCGCCGACACCCTGTCCGGTGGCGAGGCGCAGCGCATCCGCCTGGCTTCGCAGATCGGCTCGGGCCTCACCGGCGTGATGTACGTGCTCGACGAACCGTCGATCGGCCTGCACCAGCGCGATAACGACCGCCTGCTGTCGACCTTGAAGCACCTGCGCGACATCGGCAACTCGGTGCTGGTGGTCGAGCACGACGAAGACGCGATCCGCGCCGCCGACTACGTGGTCGACATGGGACCCGGCGCCGGGGTGCATGGCGGCGAAGTGGTGGCCGAAGGCACGCCCGAGGAAATTCGCTTGAGCGAGAAATCGCTGACCGGGCAATATTTATCCGGCCGGCGGCGCATCGCCATCCCGGAACAGCGCCGCGCCCCCGACCCCCAGCGGCAACTGGTGGTGACCGGCGCCAGCGGCAACAATCTGAAGCATGTCACCCTCAACCTGCCGGTCGGGCTGTTCGTCTGCATCACCGGCGTCTCCGGGTCGGGCAAGTCGACACTGATCAACGACACGCTCTATACCGCGGTCGCTCGTCATCTCTATGGCTCAAGCGCCGAACCCGCGCCGCACGGCGAAATCCACGGCATGGAATTTTTCGACAAGGTAATCAGCGTCGACCAGTCGCCGATCGGCCGCACCCCGCGCTCCAACCCGGCCACCTACACCGGCCTGTTCACCCCGATCCGCGAACTGTTCGCCGGCGTGCCGGAGGCGCGCACACGCGGCTACGGTCCGGGGCGCTTCTCCTTCAACGTCAAGGGCGGACGCTGCGAGGCCTGCCAGGGTGACGGCGTGATCAAGGTGGAAATGCACTTCCTGCCCGACATCTACGTGCCGTGCGACGTCTGCCATGGCGCGCGCTACAACCGCGAAACGCTGGAAGTGCAGTACAAGGGCAAGACCATCCGCGACGTGCTGGAAATGACCATCGAGCAGGCGCACGAATTCTTCGCCGCGGTGCCGGTGGTCCGGCGCAAGCTGCAAACCCTGCTCGATGTCGGCCTCGGCTACATCCGCCTGGGCCAGTCCGCCACCACGCTGTCGGGCGGCGAGGCGCAGCGGGTCAAGCTTGCGCTCGAACTGTCCAAGCGCGACACCGGCCGCACCCTCTATATCCTCGACGAACCCACCACCGGCCTGCATTTCGCCGACATCGACCTGCTGCTGAAAGTGTTGCAGCGCCTGGCCGACGCCGGCAACAGCGTGGTCGTCATCGAACACAATCTGGATGTGATCAAGACCGCCGACTGGCTGATCGACCTCGGCCCCGAAGGCGGCGCCGGCGGCGGCATGATCCTCGCCGAAGGCACGCCGGAAGCGGTGGCCGACAACCCGGCGAGCCATACCGGACAGTACCTGCAGCCTGTGCTGTCGAGGCATTGAAATGGCCGAACCGGTCCGCCTGTCCAAACTGATGTCCGAACGCGGCCTGTGCTCGCGCCGCGAAGCCGACAGCTACATCGAAAAAGGTCTCGTGTTCGTCGACGGCAAGCGCGTTTCCGAACTCGGCACCAAGGTCGATCCCGACAGCGCGATCCGCCTCGACACTGCAGCCAGCGCACAGCAGCAACAGCGCGTCACCATCCTGTTGCACAAGCCCGTCGGCTACGTGTCGGGACAGCCGGAGCCGGGGTACCAGCCGGCCGCGACCCTGATCCGCCCAGAAACCCTGTGGCAGGACGGGCGCGCGGGGCAGGCATTTCATCCCACGCATCTGAAGGGCCTGGCGCCGGCCGGCCGGCTCGACATCGATTCGACCGGCCTGCTGGTGCTGACGCAGGACGGGCGCATTGCCAAGCAACTGATCGGCGACAACTCGGATGTCGAGAAGGAATATCTGGTGCGGGTCGAAGGCCGGCTCGACGAGCGCGGTCTCGCGCTGCTCAACCACGGCCTGTCGCTCGACGGCCGCAGACTGCGCCCTGCCAGGGTCGGCTGGCAAAACGCCGACCAGCTGCGCTTCATCCTGAAGGAAGGCCGCAAGCGCCAGATCCGCCGCATGTGCGAACTGGTGGGGCTGAAGGTAATGGGGCTGAAGCGGGTGCGCATCGGCCGCGTACGGCTGGGCGATCTGCCGCTGGGTCAATGGCGGTACCTGCGCGACGATGAGGCGTTCTGATCCGGAGTAGCCGTGGCGCTCAGGTCGCGCGCGCAACAGATTGTTTTCTCAGCCTTTTGCACTATCAACAAGCATGTAGGCCACTCGCCTGCATTATTTTTTATATGCATTCCAAGGAGCCCCCCATGCAATCGAAGCTACTCGTCGCACTGTTCGCCGCCCTTGCTCTGACCGCCTGCCAGAAGGCTGAAGAGGCCGCCGCCCCCGCCATGGAAGAAGCCAAGGAGGCTACCGGCGCAGCAGCGGATTCCGCCGCCGACGCTGCGGGTTCTGCTGCTGATGCGGCCGGTGCCGCCGCCGATGCTGCGGGTGAAGCGGCCACCGCCGCTGCCGATGCAACCAAAGATGCGGCTGCCGAGGCCGCTCAGGATACGGCTGATGCAGCGCAGGGTGTGGCCGACAAAGCCAAAGACGCCGCCAAGCAGTAATTCCGGCTCAGTCCAGGACAAACGGCCAGGTTCGCGGGGCTTTTTTTGGCCCCTACAAACCCGTCAATGACTCCAGCGACGGTTGCGCAGGACGGAAAAAGCGCCGTACCCAGCCAATCAGGTCGTCCACAAAGGTGTAGACAACCGGGATGACCAGCAGGCTGAGGAAGGTCGACGTGATCAACCCGCCGATGACGACGATGGCCATTGGCGCGCGAAAGCTCGGGTCGGTACCGATGCCGATGGCGATCGGCAGCATGCCCGCACCCATCGCCACGGTAGTCATCACAATCGGCCTGGCTCGTTTGCGGCAAGCATCCAGCAGGGCGTCCCATCGATCCAGGCCATGGTCGCGGCGCGCCAGAATGACATAGTCAATCAACAGGATCGAGTTCTTGGTGGCGATGCCCATCAACATCACCAGCCCGATCATCGACGGCATCGACAGCGCGGTGCCGCTGACAAACAGCGCCAGAAATGCACCCGGAACCGACAACACCAGCGCGGCCAGAATGGTCGCGGGCTGGACGAAGCCCTTGAACAGCATCACCAGCACGATATAAATGCACAGCACCCCGGTCAGCATCGCCAGGCCAAAACTTGCGAAAAGTTCGTTCATCGCTTCGGCGTCGCCTATCGTGGTCTGGCTCACGCCGGGCGGCAGGTTTTGAATGCTGGGCAGTGCCATGGCCTGGCTTTCCACCCATCCCAGCGGCTGCTGGTTCAACTCGATCTCGAAGTTGATGTTGCGTTGCCGGTCATAGCGGTCGATCTCGGCCGGGCCGCTGTCGATGCTGAGCGAGGCGACATTGCCGATCATCACCGGGCCGTGTTTGCCCGGCACGGTCATGCGCGCCAGCAATGTCAACTCCTGGCGCGCGCCGGGCGGCAACTTGACGACAATCGGAACCTGCCGCTGGGACAGATTGAGCTTGGCCAGGCCTTGGTCGTAGTCGCCCGCCGTGGCGATGCGCAGCGTATCGGCAATCGATGCCGAGGTTACGCCAAGGTTGGCGGCTTTCTCGAAATCGGGCCGCACGACGAGTTCGGGACGGACCAGGCTGGCGCTGGTGGTGACATTTCCGATCCCAGGAATGGTACGCAGTTCACGCTCGACCGTGCGTGCATGCTCAGCCAGCGCCTGACCGTTTTCGCTCGCCAGGACCAGAATGTATTTTTCGTTCGATCCGCCAAAACCGACGTTCACGCGCGTGCCGGGGAGGACCGCCAGGGCCTCGCGCAATTCGCGTTCGACGATCTGTTTGGTGATCCCGGCCCGTTGCGAGCGCGGCGTCATGTTGATCGTCAAGGTCGCCTTGCGCACCTCGGCCGCTCCGCGCGGCATGAACGGATCCGAGCCGGCGGCGCCGCCGCCCACGGCCGTGTAGACCATTTTCACGTGCGGATGCTTCTGCACGATCTCGCGCGCCCGCTCGGCAACAGCCAGCGTTTCCTTGAAGGTGCTGCCCGGCGGCAAAGATAAATACACCTGGGTCTGCGACAAATCATCCGGCGGGATGAAGCCGGTCGGGAGCAAAGGCACCAGGGCGAAGGAACCGAAAAAGAATCCCGCTGCCGCGAGCGTGGTGACCACGCGGTGTTTCAGACACCATGCCGCCCACCGCAGGTAGGCCCCCATCCAGAAAGGCTCGGCATGCCCCTTCCGCAGGGGCTTCAGAAAATACGCCGCCATCATTGGCGTGAGCAAGCGTGCCACGACCAGCGAGAAAAACACCGCAATCGCCGCGCTCCAGCCAAATTGCACAAAGAATTTTCCCGCCACGCCGCTCATGAACGCGGTAGGCAGAAACACCGCGATCAGGGTGAAGGTGGTGGCGATCACTGCCATGCCAATTTCCTCGGCCGCTTCCATCGCCGCCTGGTACGGCGTTTTGCCCATGCGCAGATGGCGGATGATGTTCTCGATCTCGACGATGGCATCGTCAACCAGCACGCCGACGACCAGCGACAGGGAAAGCAGGGTGACCACATTGAGCGTGAAGCCCATCAGGTGCATCACGGCAAAGGCCGGAATCATCGACAGCGGCAAGGCTGTGGCGGAAACCAGCGTGGCACGCCAGTCGCGCAGGAAGAACCACACCACAATGACCGCGAGAATGGCGCCCTCGAACAGCAGCGCCATCGAGCCGTCGAAGTTTTCCTGCACCGGGTCGACAAAATTGAAGGCCTCGGTAATGGTGATGTCGGGGTGGGCGGCTTTGAGCCTGGCCAGTTCGGCCCGCACGCCGTCGGCCACCTCGACCTCGCCCGCGCCGCGGCTGCGCACAATTTCGAAACCGACCACGGGCTGGCCATTAAGCAGCGCCGCCGAGCGCTGTTCAGCCACGGTATCGGTGACGCTGGCCACCTGGTCGAGCCGCACGCGCCGGCCATCGGAAAGCGCGATGTCCATGCGCGCCAGTTCTTCGGCCGACTCGACCGTGGCAATGGTGCGCACGGATTGCTCCGCGCCGCCCACGTCGGCGCGTCCGCCTGAAGCTTCCTGCTGGATCTGCCGCAATTGACGCGAGATATCGGCAGCCGTTGCGTTCAGCGCCAGCAGGCGGGCCGGATCGAGTTCCACCCGCACTTCGCGGCTGGCGCCGCCCACCCGCGACACCGCCCCCACGCCGCGCACGCTGAGCATGCGTTTGGTGACCGTGTTGTCGACAAACCAGGACAGGGCCTCATCATCCATCCGGCTGGATGCGACGGTATAAGTCAGAATCGGCGATCCGGCCAGATTCGCTTTTGAAATCGACGGGTCGCGCAAGTCTCCCGGCAAATCGGCGCGAATGCGCGAAACCGCGTCACGCACATCGTCCACCGCCTCCTGCGTGGGCTTCTCCAAACGGAATTCGATGGTGATCGTCGCGGTGCCGTCCTGCACCTTGGTGTAAATGTGCTTGATGCCCTGCAACGTGGCGACGGCATTCTCGATCTTGCGCGCAACCTCGGTTTCCATCTGTGCGGGAGCCGCCCCCGGCAGCGTGGCAGTCACGGTCACCGTCGGCAAATCGATATCCGGGAATTGCTGGATCTTCATGGTCTTGAACGCCATCAAGCCTGCCAGCGTCAGCATGATGAACAGCAAGACAGCCGGAATCGGGTTTTTGATGGACCAGGATGAAACGTTCATGGCTGGCTTTCCGTTCAGGGTTTCTTGCTTGCCGGCGCCGGCGCATCCACCACCCGCACCCAATCGCCATCACCCAGAAAACCGGCGCCGCTCGCTACCACGCGAGTATCCGCTGCGATGCCGCCGACAATCTCGATTTGATCGCCCATCCGCTGCCCCACGGCCACTTTGATCTGCGTAACCTTGTTCCGGTCATCCAGCCGGAAAACATAGGAGAAGCCGTCGCGGAGCAGCACGGCGGACTGCGGCAGGCTCATGGTACGAACGCGTCCCAGCTCAAATTCGCCACGGGCGAAGGCGCCGGCCCGCAATGCATCGCCGGCCCCGACAGTCGGCAGATCGACATAAACCAGACCGTTGAGCGTCTGCGGATCCACGGTAGGCGCAACCATGCGCACCCGGCCCTCGACGCGTGTGCCGTCGGGCGCGATCAGACTGGCCGTAACGCCCGTTTTCAGCTTGCCAAGATCGGCTGCGCTTACTTCGGCGCGCCATTCGAGGCGGCCGCCGCGGATCAGGCGGAACAGTTCCTGCCCGGGTTGCGCCATTGAGCCGACCGTGGCGGTGCGTGCGGAAATCACCCCGGCATCTGGGGCGCGTACGGTGGTTTGCGCCAGACGCAGCTGGTCTGCCTGCAGCCTGGCGCGGGCGGCGTTCAGGCGAGCAAAGGCTGTCTTCTCGGCCGTCAAGTACTGATTGATATGCTGCGCGCTGAGGAATCCGGTGGCCTGGAACTGCCGGGCACGGTCGCCGTTGGCCTTGGCCTCGGCCAGCATCGCTTCCGCCTCGACAACTGCAGCCCTGGACGCCGACAGCGCCGCTTCTACGCTTTCATTGGAAATGCGTGCCAGCACCTGACCTTTCCGTACAGGGTCGCCCACATTGACCCGCACCTCGGTCAGCAGGAGATCGCTGATTTCCGCACTGATCACCGCTTCCTGCCAGGCAGCAATATTGCCATTGGCCGCAAGCATCCGCGGCCACTCGACAAGCTGCGGCGTGATGGCCTCGACGGTCAGTGCGGGCTTGGCACCCGTTGTTTTCATAACCTCGCCTGCAACGATCGCACGCCCACCGTCATCCTTCGCATCCCGAGTCATCACCCAGGTAGCAACCACCCCAAGCGCAAGGACCGACGCCAGGGCCAAGTATTTAATTGCGGGAGTAAG
>JAUPLV010000092.1 GCA_030836725.1 Pseudomonadota bacterium
AGAGGATGAAGGCCAGCCGCCTATCGAGTACGCTGCCGAACTAAAATTTGACGGACTTGCCATCAACCTGCGCTACGAAAACGGCGTGCTGGTTTCCGCTGCCACCCGCGGCGACGGCGAGACCGGCGAGGATGTCACCCAGAACATCCGCACCGTGCAGACCATTCCGCTGCGCCTGAATGCCGGGTCGCCGCCTAATGTGCTGGAAGTGCGCGGCGAGGTGTTCATGCGGCGCGACGATTTCGATCGCTACAACGAACGCCAGCGCGAGGCCGGAAAACCCACCCTGGTCAATCCGCGCAACGGGGCAGCAGGCAGCATTCGCCAACTCGATCCGGCGATTGCCGCGCAGCGTCCGTTGTCGTTTTTCGCCTACGGCCTGGGCGAGGTGCAAGGCTGGGCCATGCCGGCCACCCACAGCGCGATGCTTGATGCATTGGATAAGTTTGGCGTGCCGGTATGCGCGGAACGTAGCGTGTGCCGAGGAGCCGACGCTCTCATCGCCTTTCATGACGATATTGCCGCGCGTCGCGACAGCCTGCCATTTGACATCGACGGGGTGGTGTACAAGGTCAACGACTTCTACCTCCAGCAAAAACTGGGTTTTATCTCGCGCGAACCCAACTGGGCGGTGGCGCATAAATTCCCTGCACAGGAAGAAATGACAAAGGTGGAAGCTATCGATGTTCAGGTTGGTCGCACCGGCACGCTGACGCCGGTGGCGCGGCTCGCCCCGGTGTTCGTCGGCGGCGTCACGGTCACCAATGCCACCCTGCACAACCAGGACGAAATCGACCGCAAGGATGTGCGCGTCGGCGACACCGTCATCGTGCGCCGCGCCGGCGACGTCATTCCGGAAGTGGTCTCGGTGGTTCTCGACAAGCGTCCCGATCCCGTGCCGCCGCGCTTCAATATTCTGCAAACCTGGCCCGCCTGCCCCGAGTGCGGATCGCACGTGGTGCGGCTGGAGGGCGAGGCGGCGGCGCGATGCACCGGCGGGCTGTATTGCCCGGCGCAGCGCAAGCAGGCCTTGCTGCATTTCGCTTCGCGCCGCGCGATGGACATCGAGGGCCTGGGCGACAAGCTGGTCGACCAGCTTGTCGATCGCGGCGTGGTGCATACCCCGGCCGATCTGTATGGATTGAGCCTGGAGACCCTGTCCGGGCTGGAGCGCATGGCCGAGAAATCGGCCGCCAACCTGCTTGCGGCAATCGAGGCCAGCAAGGCCGCCACGCTGGCGCGCTTCATTTTTTCCCTGGGCATCCGCAATGTCGGTGAGACCACCGCCAAGGACCTGGCGCGGCATTTCGGCTCGCTGGACAAACTTGTCGCCGCAACGGAAGCCGGCCTGCTGGCGGTGCGCGATGTCGGGCCGATCGTGGCGCAATCGATCATCCAGTTTTTTGCCGAACCGCATAATCTGGACGTCGTCGGCAAGCTGCGCGCCGCCGGCGTGCATTGGCCCGAGTCCGAAGGTTTGCAACAATCCACAGGCATGCTCGCGGGCAGGACTTTGGTGCTGACCGGAACCTTGCCGGCCCTGACGCGCGAGGCCGCCAAGGAAAGAATCGAGGCCGCGGGCGGCAAGGTGGCCGGCTCGGTGTCTAAAAAAACCGATTATGTGGTGGCCGGCGAAGAAGCCGGCAGCAAGCTGGCGAAGGCGCGGGAACTCGGCGTGACCATTCTCGATGAGGCTGGGCTGCTGGCCTTGCTCGCGTCGGGCAGGGAATGATTTTTTGTCCGCGAAGGACGCGAAGAAACGCAAAGTCTTGGGTTTTTCTTCGCGTCCCTTCGCGTCCTTCGCGGATCAGGATTTTTGAAGTTGAACAATCAGGAAGAGACATGCAAAAAGTAAAAAAAGCCGTATTTCCGGTTGCCGGCCTCGGCACCCGCTTTCTGCCCGCCACCAAGGCCAGCCCCAAGGAAATGCTGCCCATCGTCGACAAGCCGCTGATCCAGTATGCCGTCGAGGAGGCGATGGACGCCGGCATCACCGACATCATCTTCATCAGCAGCCGCACCAAGCGCACTGTCGAGGACCACTTCGACAAGGCTTACGAACTGGAAACCGAACTGGCGGCGCGCGGCAAGAATCGCGTGCTGGATCTGGTGCAGTCGATCCGCCCGCCCGGCATCAACTTCATCTACATCCGCCAGGCCGAAGCGCTGGGACTCGGCCATGCCGTGCTGTGCGCGCAACCGGTGGTCGGCAACGAGCCCTTTGCCGTCATCCTTGCCGACGACCTGATCGACGGCAGTCCGGCGGTGATGAAGCAGATGGTCGGCCAGTACGAGTATTACCAGTGCTCGGTGCTGGGCGTGCAGCAGGTGGCGCCTTCCGAAACCGCGTCCTACGGCATCGTCGACGCCAGCCCCATGGCCGATCGCGTGTCGCGGGTGAACGCCATCATTGAAAAACCCAAGCCCGAAGACGCGCCGTCTAACCTCGGCGTGGTCGGCCGTTACATCCTGACTCCACGCATCTTCCACCACATCCAGAACCTCAAGCCCGGCGCCGGCGGCGAGTTGCAGCTTACCGACGCCATCGCCGCGCTGCTGAAGGAACAGCAGGTGCTGGCCTATGCCTTCGAAGGCGTTCGTTATGATTGCGGCAGCAAGCTGGGCTATCTGCAGGCGACTGTCGAATATGCGTTGAAGCACAGCGAGGTCAGCGAAGACTTCGCGGCATACCTGAAGAAGCGCGTTTGCTGAATTTCCGGGACTCGCCGGTTCGGCGCGGCCTGAGGCGCGTTTTGACGCGCGCTCAGCGCGCGGCAGGGGCGTTCGTCGAAACCCCGTGCCACGCCTGCAGCCATGCCTCCAGCTTTTCCGCCGGCATCGGTTTGCCCATGAAGTAACCCTGTGAGTTGTCGCAGCCGAGCATCTCGAGCAGGTCCCAGACGCCCCGTGTTTCCACGCCTTCGGCGGTGACCTTGAGGCCCAGGTTGTGCGCAAGGTCGATGGTGGAGCGCACGATCACGGCGTCGTTTTCGTCTTCTTCCATATCCGTCACAAAGGACCTGTCGATTTTCAGCTCGTCCACCGGCAGGCGCTTGAGGTAGGCGAGCGAGGAGTAGCCGGTTCCGAAGTCGTCGATGGAGAGCGTCACACCCATGCGGTCGAGCTCGGTGAGGATGGTCAGGCCGTCGCTGGGATTGGTCATCACCGCACTCTCGGTGATTTCGAGGATAAGGTCTTGCGCCGCCGCGCCGCTCTCTGCAAGCCGGGCGAGAATGCTGGCGGGCAGTTCCATGTCGTGCAGGTTGCGCGCGGAGAGATTGACTGCCATGGTCAGGTCGTAGCCTTTTTTCTGCAGGGCCACCAGTTGCGCCAGCGTGGTCTTCAGCACCCACTGGGTAAGGGGGGCGATCAGCCCCGCGTTTTCCGCCAGTGAGATGAACTGGTCGGGTGCGAGGAGGCCGCGCGACGGATGGTTCCAGCGCACCAGGGCCTCGAGGCCGGATACGCGCTGACTGCGATGATCGATTTGCGGCTGGTAGTACAGGCTCAACTGGTCCGACTGGATGGCTGCGCGCAACTCGCTCTTGAGCGAAAGGTCGTCTCGACTGGTGAGTTCCTGATCCGGGGAATACAGCGCATAGCCCTGGCCGGAGCGCTTCGCCGCATACATCGCGATATCGGCGCATCGCAGCAGGCCGCTGGCGTCGTCGCACTGCGAAGGATAAAACGACAGTCCCAGGCTCGCGCCGAGGTCGATGCTCTGGTTCTGCCAGTGAAAGGGTTTGTCTAGAAAGGCAAAAATCTTGTTTGCGATCAATGCGGCATCCGCGGGTTCCAGGTCGTGTATCAGCAAGACATACTCGTCCCCGCCCAGGCGCGCCACCGTATCCTCGGCGCGTATCGCTTCTTTCAAGCGGCGCCCGACCTCACGCAGGACTTCGTCGCCCACGCCATGGCCAAGGGTATCGTTGACTTCCTTGAACCGGTCCAGATCCATCAGTACCAGGCCAAACGATGCATGCTCGCGTTTGGACAACTCGATCTCATGCTGAAGCCGGTCATGCAACAGTGAACGGTTGGGCAAGCCGGTCAGCGGGTCGTACATGGCCTGGGTTTCGAGTTGCCTGGCCTGGCGCGTCACCCGCTGGCTGACAAAACCGGCGATCATGATTCCTGTCAGCAGTGCCGCTATGCCCAGCCCCAGCATCAGGTTGCGCACGCGGGAAAATGAGTTCTCCGCATTCCGCACAGCAGCGGCTGTCTGACTGCGCTGCAGGTCGAGCAGGAGATCGACCTGTTTGGCGATGGCGTTTTGCCTCGGCATCGCCACGTTGCGGATCCATTCGAAGACGTCCGCCGGGTCGTCGATAAAGATGGACCTGTCCACGACCAATTGCACCTCGGATCCAGCTTCACGGGTCATTTTGAAGATTCTTGCCAGGATCTCGCGTTCTTTCAGGCTGAGCGGCATGCTCTCAAGGCGAGTCCGGGCCTCGGCGTAGCGCGAGGCCTCGGCATTGAAGCGCTGGATCTCGTCATCCTTCGCGAAGGCATCGACGATGCTGGGGAGGGTGTGCATGGAGATCGCGCGCTCGCGCAGTGCACTGTGCATCTCCGTCGCGAGTTCGATCTTGACGTTATTGGTCTGGGTGATGTCCTTCAGGCGCTGGTTGGCTTCGGCCACATAACGCAGACCGATCGCGCTGAGCGCGACCATCAGGGCAAGCACGATGACAAAACCGCCCCCGATGCGGAGGCCGATTCCCAGATGTTGAGTGTTTTTCTTCATTGACTCAGCATCTGCAATGGTCGGAAACCCATAAGTGGGAACGGGGTGTGACCAGAAGCATTCATGTCGGTATGGGGTTGGCGCACTTTAAATAATCGCACGGGTTCGCAAAGTCTCGGGCGGTTTTCAGGCCGGGCTGCCGTGAAGCCACACGGCAGATTCCAATGCATCGTCAGCGGCCATTCCCTGGCCGATCAGTGCGGCCACCATGCCGGTGAGGCGGTCGCCCGATCCGGCCTGGGCGAGCCAGGGGCTGCCGCTGGTGTTGATGGCGTAGCGGCCGTCCGGGTGGGCGATGATGGTGCCGGCCCCCTTGAGCGCGATTTCCGCACTGTGGTTCATGCCGAGCTTGCGCGCGGCCCCGATGCGGTCCGCCTGGATCTCGGCGATGCTGACGCCGAGCAGTCGCGCGGCCTCGCCGGGATGCGGCGTGAGCAGGGTCGGGTGGTCGCGGCGGCCGGACTGGCTGGCCAGCCTGGGGTCGCTGGCCAATAGATTCAGCGCATCGGCATCCAGCACCAGCGGGCAGGGCGCCGCCAGGGCGGCTTGCAGCAGGGCATCCGCACGGGCGCTTTGCCCCAGACCGGGACCGAGCGCCAGCACGCTCAATTTCATCTCCGCCAGTTTTTCCGGTGCGGCGAACATCAGCCGCGGTTCGGCGTAATCGACCGCGATGCGTTCGTCCAGCACCCCCAGGGTCACCATGCCTGCACCCTGCCGCAGCGCGGCGCGCCCGGCGATCAGGGCGGCGCCGACCATGCCGGGCGCGCCGCCGATGATGCCGATATGACCATACAGGCCCTTGTGACTGTTTTTGGCGCGCGGAAGCAGACAGTGACGGGGCTCCAGTTGCGTCAGCGCAAAGCCTTGCGTGGCGGGCAGCGCCGCCTGATCGACGCCGAGCGTGTCGAGGTGAAGCTGGCCTGCGTAATCCGGGCCGTCGGCGGTGAGCAGGCCCGGCTTCAGGCCGAGAAAGGTGAGCGTGTGATCGGCGCGCAGGGCGCAGCCGCGGATGCGGCCGCTGTCGCTGTCGATGCCGCTTGGCATGTCGAGCGCAAGTTTCGGGCAGTTCATCCGGTTGGCCTGTTCGATCCAGCGTGCGTCCCCATCCGTGATCTCGCGTTGCAGCCCGACGCCGAACAGGCCGTCGATCACCAGGCTGTAGCGCTGGGATGGCGGGATCTCCTCCAGGATCGTGCCGCCGCTTTCGCGCCAGGCCGCCCAGGCGCGCGCGGCGTCCTGTGGCCGGTAAGCGAGATCGGCGCGGCTGACGACATCCACCCGGAACCCTTGCGCGGAGAGCAGGCGAGCCGCAACCAGCGCATCGCCCCCGTTGTTGCCGGGGCCAGCCAGGACCAGAACCGGCTCCCCCGATTCGCTGGCCAGCGAGCCGGCCAGTTCGGCCGAGGCCGCGCCCGCCTTTTCCATCAGCAAGATACCGGGGTGGCTGATCGCCCATTGCTGCTCGACCGAGCGGATGTCGGAAGCCATGAACAGCGGCGGGGAAACTGGGAGGGCGATAGTCATGGGTGCGATGTCATCTATGGCAACAATTATCGATCCGATTCGAAAGCCTTGCTCGCTTGGCAAGTTTAATCCGCAAGCGGCTTGCAGGACCCCATGGGTAACCTACACTGCGGAATATCCGACCATTTAAGGGTTGCCTTATGGATACCCGGAATCGCACCCAGGCGGGGGCGCTGGTGGCGCAGTGTTCCGACGAAGCGGGGTGCACGATAGTCAGTTGCGCCGTTTGCCTGCTGGAAATCCCCGCCGATGCTGTCAACCTTGGCGAAACGCAGGATTATGTCCATCATTATTGTGGCCTCGATTGTCTTGAAGTCTGGCACAAACAAACCGTAATGTGCGGTACTCACCCTGGCTAGCAGCCTGTCGGACTTGAAGAATCGAAGCGAAAATTCAGCTGGGCGAGGTCAGATTTTGACGGTTTTGCCGGGCAATAGTCGTTTTATTGCCCAAAAAAGCGGCGAAACATGAACCGGCCAGGCGGATTTGCAGCCGATTCCCTTCAAGTCCGACAGGCTGCTAGGGCGCTCCGATCGGCTAAAATAGCGCCTTTGCCCGTTTGCAAAGACGCTCATGTCCGTCATCGTTTCCCTTCCCGGCGCCGCCGCGCTGTCTCCGTTCCGTGTCGATAAAATCCGCCGCGAGGCCGCGCAGTCGGGCCTGAGCCTGGGCACGCTGGCAGCACGGTACTGGCATTTTCTGGAGGCTGACGGCGCGCTCGACCCGGCACAGATGAAGCTGGTCGAACAGGCGCTCGATTACGGGCAACCGGTCGACACGCCGACGGCGGCCGATCCGCTGATTCTGGTCACGCCGCGTCCCGGCACCATTTCGCCCTGGTCATCGAAGGCCACCGAGATCCTGAAAAATTGCGGCCTTGCCGGTTTCAAGCGCATCGAACGCGGGGTGGCCTTCCATGTGGTGGATGCTTCCGGACAACCGCTGTCGGCCGATGACCGGTCGCGCCTGTTGCCGCTGCTGCACGATCGCATGACCGAAGCGGTGATGGCCCTGGCCGACGTTGACCGGCTGTTCCGCCATGTGTCGCCGCGCGAACTGGCCCGCGTCGACGTGCTGGCCGGCGGTCGTCCGGCGCTCGAAGCCGCCAACAAGAGCCTGGGGCTGGCGCTGTCGGACGACGAGCTCGATTACCTGGTCGAGAATTTCACCCGCATCGGGCGCAACCCCACCGACGTCGAACTGATGATGTTCGCGCAGGCCAACTCCGAGCATTGCCGCCACAAGATATTCAACGCCTCGTGGGTGATCGACGGCGCCGCGCAGGCGAAGTCGCTGTTCGGCATGATCCGCGACACTCACGCCGCCCATCCCAAAGGCACGGTGGTGGCGTATTCGGACAACTCCTCGGTGATCGAGGGCGCGGAAATCGACCGCTTCTATCCGCGCGGCGACGGCGGCTACGCCTATGGCAGCGAGCTGACCCACGTCCTGATGAAGGTGGAAACGCACAATCACCCGACCGCGATTTCGCCTTTTGCCGGCGCGGCCACCGGCAGCGGCGGCGAAATCCGCGACGAGGGCGCAACCGGTACCGGATCGAAACCCAAGGCCGGGCTGTGCGGTTTTTCGGTGTCCAACCTCAACATTCCCGGCTGCGCGCAGCCGTGGGAGGCGGACGCCTACGGCAAGCCTGACCGCATCGTTACCCCGCTCGCGATCATGCTCGAAGGGCCGATTGGCGCGGCGGCGTTCAACAACGAATTCGGCCGCCCCAACCTGGCCGGCTATTTCCGCACCTTCGAAGAGACGGTCGCCGGGCAGCGGCGCGGCTATCACAAGCCGATCATGCTGGCGGGCGGCGTCGGCAGCATCCGCGCCGATCATGTGGACAAGAAAATGCTGCCGGTCGGCACCCTGCTGATCCAACTGGGCGGCCCCGGCATGCTGATCGGGCTGGGCGGCGGCGCCGCTTCGTCGATGGACACCGGCGCCAACGCCGCCGATCTCGATTTCGATTCGGTGCAGCGCGGCAACCCGGAGATGGAGCGGCGCGCGCAGGAAGTCATCGACCGCTGCTGGCAGCTCGGCGACAAAAACCCGATCCTGTCGATCCA
>JAUPLV010000234.1 GCA_030836725.1 Pseudomonadota bacterium
CGATCACGGCGAACTTCCGTGAAGGGCTGAACATGCTGCAGTACTTCATCTCCACCCACGGCGCCCGCAAGGGCCTGGCTGACACCGCGCTGAAGACCGCCAACTCCGGTTACCTGACGCGCCGTCTGGTCGACGTGACGCAGGATCTGGTGGTGGTCGAGGACGATTGCGGCACCAAAAACGGCCTCGTCGTGAAGGCGCTGGTCGAGGGCGGCGAAGTGGTCGAGCCCCTGCGCGAGCGGATTCTTGGCCGCGTCGCCGCCGGCGACATCATTCACCCGGAGACCCAGGAAACCGTGTTCGAGGCCGGCACCCTGCTGGTGGAAGACGTGGTCGACACTATCGAATCGCTGGGCATCGACGAAGTCAAGGTGCGCACCCCACTGACATGCGAGACGCGCTTTGGTCTGTGCGGCAAGTGCTATGGCCGCGATCTTGGCCGCGGTTATCTGGTCAACGTCGGCGAAGCGGTCGGCGTGATCGCCGCCCAGTCGATCGGCGAGCCGGGAACCCAGCTCACCATGCGTACCTTCCACATCGGCGGCGCCGCGTCGCGAGCCGCGGCCGCCAGCCAGCTCGAGGCCAAATCCAACGGCACGGTGCAATACACGGCCACCATGCGTTACGTGACCAACGCACGCAAGGAGTTGGTTGCGATTTCACGCAGCGGCGAAATCATCATCGCCGACGACAGCGGCCGCGAACGCGAGCGGCAGAAGGTGCCGTACGGCGCCACGCTGATGGTGACCGATGGCGCCAAGATCAAGGCCGGCGCCGTTTTGGCAACGTGGGATCCGCATACCCGCCCGATCATTACCGAATATGCAGGTAAGATCCGCTTCGAGAACATCGAGGAAGGCGCCACGGTCGCCAAGCAGCTCGACGAGGTGACCGGCTTGTCGACGCTGGTGGTGATCGATCCCAAACGCAAGGCCAGCAGTGCCGGCAAGGGCCTGCGCCCGCAGGTCAAACTGCTTGACGAGTCCGGCAACGAAGTCAAAATTGCGGGTACCGACACCCTGGTCAACATCACCTTCCAGATCGGCTCCATCATTACGGTGAAGGACGGCCAGGACGTTGCGGTGGGCGACGTGATTGCGCGTATCCCGCAGGAAACCTCGAAGACCCGCGACATTACCGGCGGTCTGCCGCGCGTGGCCGAACTGTTCGAGGCACGCTCGCCGAAGGACGCCGGCATGCTGGCGGAAGTCACCGGAACTGTCTCGTTCGGCAAGGACACCAAGGGCAAGCAGCGTCTGGTCATCACCGACCTCGACGGCACGCCGCATGAAACCCTGATCACGAAAGAGAAGCATGTGACGGCGCACGACGGCCAGGTCGTGCAGAAGGGCGAAATGATCGTCGACGGCCCGGTCGATCCGCACGACATCCTGCGCCTGCAGGGCGTGGAAGCGCTGGCGCGCTACATCACCGACGAGGTGCAGGACGTGTACCGTCTGCAGGGCGTGAAAATCAACGACAAGCACATCGAAGTCATCGTGCGCCAGATGTTGCGTCGTGTGACCGTGGCGGATCCGGGCGACACCACCCTCATTCCGGGCGAGCAGGTCGAGCGCTCGGAAGTGCTTCAGCTCAATGACGAAATGGTGGCCGCCGGCAAGGAACCCGCGACCTACGATCCGATCCTGCTGGGCATCACCAAGGCGTCGCTGTCGACCGATTCGTTCATTTCGGCGGCTTCCTTCCAGGAAACCACGCGCGTGCTAACCGAGGCGGCCATCATGGGCAAGCGGGACGAACTGCGCGGGCTGAAGGAAAACGTGATCGTTGGCCGCCTGATTCCCGCGGGTAGCGGCCTGGCTTATCACAATACCCGGCGCCGCCAGGCAGCCGGAGAAGATCTTGGCGCCGTGCACCTGATCGAGGATGGCGAAGGCGGTTCCACCGAGAATCAGGAAGTGGCTTGACAAGAGGGGGTTGCTCCCCTAGAATCACGCGTCTTTTTCCGGCCATATATTTCGCCGGGAAGCGCGGCACTGTAGCACGGGACGGCGCCGCTTCAAATTGCGGTCGGTGCCGTCCCGCTTATTTTAAAAAACGATACGCTCACCTTTAAATTTTCGGAATTTTTGACATGCCAACGATTAACCAGTTGATCCGCAAGCCGCGTCAGGCGCCGGTGGAAAAGAGCAAGGTTCCGGCCTTGAAGGCCTGCCCGCAACGCCGCGGCGTGTGCACTCGCGTGTACACCACGACGCCCAAGAAGCCTAACTCCGCCTTGCGTAAGGTCTGCAAGGTCAAACTCACCAGTGGCTTTGAGGTCATCAGCTACATCGGCGGCGAGGGTCACAACCTGCAGGAGCACTCGGTTGTGCTGGTGCGTGGCGGCCGGGTCAAGGATTTGCCGGGTGTGCGTTATCACACTGTTCGCGGCAGCCTGGATACGGCTGGCGTGAAAGATCGCAAGCAGTCGCGTTCGAAGTACGGCGCCAAGCGCCCGAAAAAAGCCTGATCAAATTCGGCACCCGAAAAAAGCTTAACTAGATAGAGAGACAGGAATATGCCCCGTCGTCGCGAAGTCCCCAAACGTGAAATCCTGCCTGATCCGAAATTCGGCAATCAGGAAGTTTCGAAATTCATGAACGTCGTCATGTCCAGCGGCAAGAAATCCGTCGCTGAGCGCATCGTCTACGGCGCGTTCGAGCAGATCACCCAGAAGTCCGGCAAGGATCCGCTGGAGGTGTTCGGTGTTGCGTTGAACAACGCCCGTCCGCTGGTCGAGGTGAAGAGCCGCCGCGTCGGCGGCGCCAACTACCAGGTTCCGGTCGAGGTGCGTTCGAGTCGCCGCACCGCGCTGGCCATGCGCTGGCTGAAGGACGCCGCGCGCAAGCGCGGCGAGAAATCCATGGGCGCTCGCCTGGCGGGCGAACTGCTGGACGCGGCGGAAGGCCGTGGCGGCGCAGTGAAGAAACGTGAAGAAGTGCATCGCATGGCTGAAGCCAACAAGGCTTTCTCGCATTTCCGTTTCTAAACTCAACGAATTGATTGGCAGGTAACTAAAGTGGCACGCAATACTCCTATCGAGCGCTATCGCAATATCGGCATTTCGGCCCATATTGATGCCGGCAAGACCACCACCACCGAGC
>JAUPLV010000235.1 GCA_030836725.1 Pseudomonadota bacterium
GGCAAAACCCTGCTCACCCTCGCGGCCGCCCTGGCCCAGGTGCTGGACAAGAAGCTTTACAACGAAATCATCATGACCCGCGTCACCGTCCCGGTCGGCGAAGACATCGGCTTCCTGCCCGGCACCGAGGAGGAAAAAATGACGCCGTGGATGGGCGCGCTGGAGGACAACCTCGACGTGCTGAACAAGAGCGACGACGACGGCGGCGAATGGGGGCGCGCGGCGACGCAGGATCTGGTCCGCTCGCGCATCAAGGTCAAGTCGCTGAATTTCATGCGCGGACGCACCTTCCTCAACAAGTTCCTGATCATCGACGAAGCGCAGAACCTGACGCCCAAGCAGATGAAAACGCTGATCACCCGCGCCGGACCGGGCACCAAGGTGGTCTGTCTCGGCAACATTTCGCAGATCGACACGCCCTACCTCACCGAAGGCAGTTCCGGCCTCACCTACGTGGTCGACCACTTCAAGGGCTGGGTTCACAACGGCCACATCACCCTGCAGCGGGGTGAACGTTCGCGCCTGGCGGACTATGCTGCAGAGGTACTGTGATATCAATCGAGGAGACGCGGCATGACCACCCCAAACTCAAGGCACTGGATGATTCTCGCTGCCGGCCTCACCCTGGCCCTGCCCGCCCACGCGTTCGACTGGAGCGAACTGCTGAAAGGCGTTTTCGACAAACCGGTTGAACAGTCCGCCGCCAGCGGCGTCGATGCGCTTTCCACGACCGACATCAACGCCGGCCTGAAGGAGGCGCTGACCCGCGGGGCCAACGACGCCGTCGCCCAACTCGGGCAGAAAGATGGCTTCTTCGGCAACGCCGCGCTGAAAATCCCCCTGCCTCCCCCGCTTCAAAAGGCCGAGAAGGCCATGCGCCTGCTCGGCATGGGCAAGCAGGCCGACGAACTGGTCCTGACGATGAACCGCGCCGCCGAAGCCGCCGTGCCGGAAGCCAAAACCCTGCTGGTCGATGCCGTCAAGGAAATGACCCTGGAGGACGCCAAAGGCATCCTCACCGGCGGCAAGACCTCGGCCACCGACTTCTTTCGCACGAAAACCGAGGCCAAACTGACCGAGCGCTTCCAGCCCATCGTCAAGGCGTCCACCGACAAGGTCGGACTCGCCCAGCAATACAACCAGTACGCCGGCATGGCCACGCAGCTCAACCTCATTGATAAAAGTCAGGCCAACGTCGAACAGTACGTCACCCAGCAGGCACTCGACCGGCTCTACACCCTGATCGGGGAGAAAGAAGCCGCCATTCGCGCGAACCCGTTGCAGGCCGGCAGCGATTTGCTGAGAAAGGTGTTTGGCGCCGTCAGCGGCAAGTAATGCGCTCGGCAACCACCCGGCGGCATGCGGCTCAAGTAAATTGGATCCCGCAGTCGCAGTTGGCTGCTCGCCGGTCGTGTCTGGCTGCGTCCTGGCGTGAATCGCCCCGGCCAGTGGCAGTGATGGTCATTCCGCCAACGGCCATCCCTGTCCGAGGGCGGCTGAAGAAAAGCGAATCCGCTCAACGACGAATAACGCGAAGCAATATCATCACGACCGCGATGACCAGAAGAATGTGAATGAATCCACCCATGGTGTACGAGGTCACGAAACCCAGTAACCAGAGGATGATCAGAACGACTGCAATAGTTTCAAGCATGTTTTCCTCCCGAAGGTGTTTGACGACCGCTTCAAGATCCCACTCAACAGCCAGAAAGCGGAGCCATTGGTGAAAAGGATCCCCTTGGTCGGCTTGCCGACCGCCGCCGGACCAGAATGCCAGGAACCGGTGGCGGCAATCAGTTCAAGCTCACTTGATCTGCATGTCGTTCTTGACGGAGGTCACGCCGTTGACGCCGCTTGCCAGCTCAACCGCCCGGTTGGCCGCGGCCTGCGAACTGACGAAACCGCTCAGCTGAACTTCGCCTTTGAAGGTTTTGACTTTGATCTCCAGCACCTTCGTCACGGGATCGTCGAATATGGCCGCCTTCACTTTGGTGGTGATGACGGAATCGTCGATATATTCCCCGGTACCCTGGGTGTGGGCTGTCGATGCGCAGCCGACAACGGTGGTCAGGGAAACGGCCAGAAAAACGGCGGAAAGATACTTGTTGAGTTTTTTCATGGTGAAACTCCCAAGGATGGTTTAGGTATCAGCAGCACCATTCGAATATGAGGCAAGCTGGAAAAGTGAGCTAAAGCCAATCAATAACTCACCCAAATAAAGACTAGTACAGAAATGCGGCAAGAACAGGCGCAGGATGCGATCATCCCACGCTCCACTTTGGCTAAAGCCAGTATTCGGCGAGCCGTGCCGCCCATTCTTTGAACCGGAACAGCAGCGACCGCCGTTCCCAGTGTTCGAGGTCTACCGCATCGGACTCCGCCAGATCCCGTGCAAACATGGCATCCATTTGCCGGGCAAAATCGCGGCCCAGAATCGCCGCGTTGATTTCGTCGTTGTGCAGGAAGCTGCGCCAATCGAGATTGGTTGAGCCGATGGTCGACCAGACGCCGTCGATGGAAGCCGTCTTGGAATGCATCACCGCGCCGCGCCGCTCGTAGATTTGGACGCCGGCACGCAGCAGCTTCGAATAATGCGAGCGACCGGCGTGGAAAACCGCCCAGGAATCGGTATGGCTCGGCAAAATCAGCTTCACCTCGACGCGGCGCTGCGCCGCGTCGGTCAGGGATTTGAGTAATTGCGGGTCGGGGACGAAATAGGCATTGGTGAGGTACACACGCTGTTCCGCGCTGTCGATCGCCGATAGCAACGTGAGATAGAACAGGCTGTGCGGGTCATCGGAGGCGCTGCCGATGGCGCGCACGATGTCGTCGCCGTGTTTGTCGAGCTTGGGGAAATAGGTTTTCTCGGCCAGCGGCGAGCCCTTTTGTTTGCGCCAGGTGTCCATGAACAGCTTCTGGAACTCGGCCACCACCGGCCCTTCGATCTGCAGGTGGGTGTCGCGCCACCCCACGGGTTTTGCCCCTTTTTTTCGGGTCAGCCTCATGGATGGACCGCTGGAATAGGATTCGCTGATATTGATGCCGCCGATGAAAGCGATGCGGCCGTCGACCACCAGCAACTTGCGGTGGTCGCGGTTGTTCAGCAG
>JAUPLV010000093.1 GCA_030836725.1 Pseudomonadota bacterium
CGCCCGGATGGTGAAATTGGTAGACACAAGGGACTTAAAATCCCTCGCCAGCGATGGCGTACCGGTTCGATTCCGGTTCCGGGCACCATCATTCCCTTTTAGTCTTTTGGCCCGAGTGATATAATTTCGGCGCTTTATTATTTCAGTGGGCGGTTCGCCCATTTTTTATTTGTGCTGCACGGCAGCATTCGGATGAATTTGCAATGATGGATTTACCCGCCCGCCTGGAACCCGTACTTGCCGGACTCGGTTACGAGCTGGTGACGCTGGAACGCGCCGGGCGTGGTCTGATCCGGATTTTCATCGACAAGCCGGAAGGCATCACAATTGACGACTGCGTCACGGTGAGCAATCACCTGAGTCACCTGTTCACGGTCGAGAACATCGACTACGACAGGCTGGAAGTATCCTCGCCAGGTCTCGATCGGCCGCTGGTCAAGCCGCAGGACTATGTGCGCTTTGCCGGCGAGCAGGTGACATTGAAGCTGCGTGTGCCGATGGAGAACCGTCGCCGCCTGAGCGGTCAACTGGTCGGCCTGGAAGAGGGTGTGGTGAAGTTAATCGTCGACGGCACGGAAGTGTCGGTCGATTCAAGAAATGTGGATGTAGCCCGTCTTAAACCAACGGTTTAGGACACGGGAGCGCTGGAGGGAATATGAGCCGTGAAATGTTGATGCTGGTCGACGCGCTGGCACGCGAAAAGAATGTGGACCAGGAGGTGGTCTTCGAAGCGCTGGAACAGGCGCTCGCCTCCGCCACCAAGAAACGCTTCAAGGAAGAGGCCGACGTGCGCGTGTCGATCGACCGCAACACCGGCGACTACGAATCCTTCCGCCGCTGGCAAGTGGTGTCCGAAGCCGACCTTGAATCCGAGGGGCACCAGATTCTGCTGATCGATGCCCAGGATACCCATCCCGACATCGAGATCGGCGATTACATCGAGGAGCCGCTTGAAAACGTCGAATTCGGTCGTATCGGCGCGCAGGCTGCCAAACAGGTCATCCTGCAGAAAATCCGCGACGCCGAGCGCGAGCAGATCATCAGCGACTTCCTTGCCCGCAAGGAACACCTCGTCAACGGCGTGGTGAAGCGCATCGATCGCGGCAACGCCATCATCGAATCGGGCCGCGTCGAGGGCTTCCTGCACCGCGACCAGATGATCCCGCGCGAGAACCTGCGCGTCGGCGACCGCGTCCGCGCCTACCTGCTGCGCATCGACCGCGGCGCCCGCGGCCCGCAGGTGGTGCTGTCGCGCACCGCGCCCGAATTCATCATGAAGCTGTTCGAACTCGAAGTGCCGGAAATCGAGGAAGGCCTGCTTGAAATCAAGGCGGCCGCCCGCGACCCCGGCCTGCGCGCCAAGATCGCGGTGGTCTCGCACGACCCGCGCATTGACCCGATCGGCACCTGTATCGGCCTGCGCGGCTCGCGCGTCACCTCGGTTACCAACGAACTGGCCGGCGAGCGCGTCGACATCATCCACTGGTCGGCCGAGCCCGCGCAGTACGTGATCAACGCCCTGGCGCCGGCCGAAGTCAGCTCCATCGTGGTGGACGAGGACAAGCACAGCATGGATGTGGTGGTGGACGAAGAGCAGCTGGCGATGGCGATCGGCCGCGGCGGCCAGAACGTCCGTCTGGCTTCCGAGTTGACCGGCTGGACGCTCAACATCATGTCGCGCGAAGCGGCTGAAGAGAAGCAGTCGACTGAAAGCGGAAAAACCCTCGCGCTGTTCATCGACAAGCTCGATGTGGACGAAGAGGTCGCCCAGATCCTGGTGGACGAAGGCTTCTCCACGCTGGAAGAAGTCGCCTATGTGCCGCTGAACGAAATGCTCGAAATCGAGGCCTTCGACGAAGACCTGGTCAACGAGCTGCGCAACCGCGCCCGCAACGCGTTGCTGACCGCCGCCATCGTCGGCGAAGAGCAGGTGGAAGCTTCCGCGGGCGACCTGCTGTCGCTTGAAGGCATGGATGCCGAAACCGCACGCACGCTCGCCAGTAAAGGCATTCACACTACCGAGGATTTGGCCGAGCTGGCCGTCGATGAGTTGACCGAAATGTCCGCCATGGACGCCGAACGCGCCAAACAATTGATCATGGCCGCACGCGCGCCCTGGTTCGCCCAAGGCTGATACGCCACGAGGACTGCATGAACGTTGAACAATTCGCCCAGGAACTGAAACTGCCGCCCCTGCTGTTGCTTGAACAGCTGAAAGCGGCAGGCGTCAGTAAAAACGATGTCGTCGATCCCGTCACCGAGGCGGACAAGGCGCATTTGCTCGACTATCTGCGCAAGATGCACGGCGGCAGCGCGGAAACCGGCAAAACCAAGATCACCATCACGCGCAAGCAAACCGGTGAAATCCGCAAGACCGACAGCACCGGCAAGTCGCGCACGATTCAGGTGGAAGTGCGCAAGTCGCGCACCTACGTCAAGCGCGATGCCGCCGCTGCCGAGACGGCGGCCGTCGTCGAGCCCGTACCGGAAGCGAAACCCGCTCCGCAGGTCGAGGAACAGGTTCAACCCGTCGTCGAAAGCAGGGTCGAAGCGGTCATTCCCGAGCCGGTCGCTGAACCGGTTGCGGTTAAGCCCGCGGTGCCCGAACCCGTCGCCGCCGAACCTTCCGTAATCGAAGCTGCGGCGGTCGAGCCCCTCATCGTCGAGCCCGCGGCGGTTGAGCCCGCGGCAGTTGAACCTGAACCCGCGCCTGTCAAACCTGCCAAAGCCGCTGCTAAGCCGGCTGCTGAGACGGCTGCGGAACCGGCTCCGGTCGCGAAGAAAAGCACCCGCATCAAGAAAGCCTCGATTCTGGATGAGGCCGAAGTCAAGGCGCGCGAAGAAGAGGCCCGCCGCCATTCGGCTCTGCAGGAGCGCCAGACCGCCGATGCCAAATTGCGCATCGAGCGCGAGGCCCTGCGCAAGCAGGCCGAGGCAGCGCGCGAAGCAGCCAAGCTGGCCGAAGCGCAGAAGGCCGCGGCGCCTCCGACGCCCGCCGCGCCTGCCGCGCCCACAGCAAAAACCCTGCACAAGCCGGACAAGCCGACCGCGGCCAAGGGCGCCAAGGGTCCGGACAAGAAAGCCGGCGGTACCTGGAAGGACGATGCCGCGCGCCGCAAGGGCGGACTGAAGACCCGCGGTGGCGCAGCCCCCGAGGCAGGCTGGCGCGGCCGCAAGGGCAAGTCCAAATCCGGCCACGAAGAAACAACCTTCATCGCCCCGACCGAACCGATCGTGCGCGAGGTTCTGGTGCCCGAAACCATCACGGTGGCCGAACTCGCCCACAAGATGTCGGTGAAGGCGGCCGAGGTCATCAAGGCCCTGATGAAGCTGGGCAGCATGGTGACCATCAACCAGGTGCTCGATCAGGAAACCGCGATCATCGTGATCGAGGAAATGGGCCACATCGGCAAGCCGGCCGCGCTCGACACGCCGGAAGCTTTCCTCATCGATACCGGATTTACCGGCGAACTGGTCATGCGCGCACGCCCACCTGTGGTCACGGTCATGGGTCACGTCGACCACGGCAAGACCTCGCTGCTCGACACCATCCGGCGCACCCGGGTGGCCAGCGGCGAAGCCGGCGGCATCACCCAGCACATCGGCGCCTATCACGTCGAAACCGAAAAAGGCGTCATCACTTTCCTCGACACCCCGGGCCACGAAGCGTTTACCGCGATGCGGGCGCGCGGCGCGAAAGCGACCGACATCGTGGTGCTGGTGGTGGCTGCGGACGACGGCGTCATGCCGCAGACCATCGAAGCCATCCACCACGCCAAGGCGGCCGGTGTGCCGCTGGTCGTGGCGGTGAACAAGATCGACAAGCCCGACGCCAACCCCGAGCGGATCCGCCAGGAACTGGTCGCGCAGGGCGTCACCCCGGAAGAGTGGGGCGGCGACACCCAGTTCGTCGAAGTGTCGGCCAAGGCCAACACCAACATCGACGGCCTGCTCGACGCCATCCTGCTACAGGCCGAGGTTCTGGAACTGCAGGCGGCGGCCGAAGGCCCCGCCAAGGGTATCGTCATCGAAGCGCGTCTGGACAAGGGCAAGGGACCGGTAGCCACGCTGCTGGTGCAATCCGGCACCCTGCGCCGCGGCGACATGGTTCTGGCCGGCCAGGTATTCGGCCGCGTGCGCGCCATGCTCGACGAGGCCGGCAAGGTCGTGACCGAAGCCGGTCCGTCGATCCCGGTCGAAATCCAGGGCTTGTCCGATGTACCGCAAGCGGGCGAGGATGTCATGGTGCTGCCGGACGAGCGCAAGGCGCGTGAAATCGCACTGTTCCGTCAGGGCAAGTTCCGCGACGTGCAGCTGGCGAAAAAGCAGGCGGCCAAGCTCGAATCGATGTTCGACCAGATGGGCGAGGGCGAAGTGCAGCAACTGCCCATCATCCTCAAGGCCGACATGCAGGGTTCCTACGAAGGTCTGGCGCACGCGCTGGGCAAGCTGTCGACCGACGAAGTCAAGGTCAACATCATCCACAGCGGCGTGGGCGCGATTACCGAATCCGACGTCAACCTGGCGCTCGCTTCCAAGGCGGTGCTGATCGGCTTCAATGTGCGTGCCGACGCATCGGCCCGCAAGCTGGCCGAATCCAGCGGCGTGGACATCCGCTACTACAACATCATCTACGAAGCGGTTGACGAGGTGAAAGCCGCGCTGTCGGGCATGCTGGTGCCCGAGAAGCGTGAAAGCGTCATCGGCACCGTGGAAATCCGTCAGGTGTTCGTCATTTCCAAGGTCGGAACCATCGCCGGCTGCTATGTGCTGGATGGCGTGGTCAAGCGCAATGCCGGCGTCCGCCTGATTCGCAACAACGTGGTGGTGCATCAGGGGGAACTCGACTCTCTCAAGCGCTTCAAGGATGACGTCAAGGAAGTCAAGGCCAACTTCGAGTGCGGCCTGTCGTTGAAGAACTTCAACGACATCCAGGAAGGCGACCAACTCGAAGTGTTCGAGGTGGTGGAAATCGCCCGGTCGCTGTAATGCCCAAGGATTTCCCCAGGGCGCGCCGCATCGCCGACCAGATCCAGCGCGAACTGCCGGAGTTGATCCGGCAGGAAGTGAAGGATCCGCGCGTCGGCATGCTGACCATCACCGAGGTCGAAGTGAACCGCGACATGGAATTTGCCAAGGTCTACTTCACCACCCTGGGCGGCCAGGCCGAGCATGACGCCTGTCTACAGGGATTGCAGCGCGCCAGCGGCTTTCTGCGTTCGCAGCTGTCGCACCGCATGCAGCTGCGGATCGTGCCCAAGCTCACCTTCGTGTACGACCGCTCGGTCGAATACGGCATACAGCTCACCCATCTGATCGAATCCGCGATCGCCGAAGACGCCAAACACCCGAAAGAAGAGTGAAACCCCAACGCCAGCCCCTTTCCCCAGCCCTCTCCCGGAGGGAGAGGGGGTGAACGCGATGCGCAAACCGATGGCTGCGCCCCTCCTCTCCCCAACCCTCCCCCAAACGGGGGAGGGGGCAAAGGTGATGCGCAAACCGATTAACGGCGTGCTGCTCCTGGACAAGCCGGTCGGCATCACCTCCAATGCCGCGCTGCAAAAAGCCAAATGGCTGCTCAATGCCAGGAAGGCGGGCCACACCGGCACCCTCGACCCTTTCGCCGATGGCCTGCTGCCGCTGTGTTTCGGCGAGGCCACCAAGTTTTCCTCCTATCTGCTGGAATCGGACAAGCGCTATCGCGCGGTCCTGCGGTTGGGCGTCACCACCACCACCGGCGATCCGGAAGGTGAAATTCTCGCCACCCGCGAGGTCCACGCCAGCCGCGCCGAGATCGAGGCCGTGCTGCCGCGCTTCATGGGGGAAATCGAACAAATTCCGCCCATGCATTCGGCGCTCAAGCACCAGGGCCGGCCGCTTTACGAGTACGCCCGTGCCGGCATCGAGATCGAGCGGCCGCCGCGCCGCGTGAAAATCAGCGCGCTCGACCTGATCGAATGCGAGCCGCCGCGCGTGGTGCTGGATGTGCAATGCAGCGCGGGCACCTACATTCGCACATTGGCACAGGATATCGGCGAGGCGCTCGGTTGCGGCGCTCATCTCACCGCGTTGACGCGTACCGCGGCGGGTGGCTTCACGCTGGATCAGGCGCTCTCCCTTGCGTCGCTCGAAGCCCTCGATGCCGCCGCGCGACAGGCGAAATTGCTGCCGGCGGACCGCATGGTGGCGCATCTGCCCATGGTTCAACTCGATACTGCCGAGGCCGGGGCCTTGTGCCAGGGCCGCAGCGTCGCCCATGCGTCCGTCCTTCCCGGACTGGCGCGGGTATATGCGGGCTCGTCGTTCATCGGCCTGGCCGACCTCGACGACGGCCGCCTGATTCCGCGCCGGCTGATCGCCACCCAGCAAACTTGAGCCGGAAGGGCTTTTTCGCGTAAAATGCGCGATTTCCCCGAACGTGTCCCGCTCAGCCGCAGGCCACGCGATTTAATAAGGAGTACACCATGGCTGTTACCGTCGCTCAAAAAGCTGAAATCGTCCAGAATTACCAACGCGCCGCCGCCGATACCGGTTCGCCCGAAGTGCAGGTTGCCCTGCTGACCGCGCGCATCAACGATCTGACCGGCCACTTCAAGGCCAACATGAAAGACCACCACTCGCGTCGTGGCCTGCTGAAGATGGTGAGCCGCCGCCGCAAGCTGCTGGATTACCTGAAGCGCACCAATCTCGAAGGCTACAAGACCCTGATCGAACGCCTCAGCCTGCGCAAGTAAGCGCATTGAACGGTGATTCGCCGCCGCAATATTGTCGAAAATCTGGCTCAGGGGCCGCGCCCCTGAACTTTCCGCGCCCCGCCTGTTGCGGGGCGTTTTTGTTTGAAAGGAACTCGTGTGAGCGCTATCAAGAAAACATTCACTTACGGCCGCCATCAGGTCACCCTGGAAACCGGTGAAATCGCTCGTCAGGCTTCCGGCGCCGTCATCGTCAACATGGACGACACCGTGGTGCTGGTCACCGTGGTTGCCAAGAACGAGGTCAAGCCCGGTCAGGATTTCTTTCCGCTGACCGTCGACTATCAGGAAAAAACCTACGCGGCCGGCCGCATCCCCGGCGGCTTCCTCAAGCGCGAAAGCCGTGCGTCCGACGGTGAAATTCTGATTTGCCGCCTGATCGACCGCCCCATCCGTCCGCTCTTTCCGGAAGGCTTCTTCAACGAAGTGCAGATCATCGCCACCGTCATTTCGTCCAACCCCGAAGTCAGCGGCGACATTCCCGCACTGATCGGTGCCTCCGCTGCGCTGTCGCTGTCCGGCCTGCCGTTCGACGGCCCGGTCGGCGCCGCCCGCGTCGGTTTCATCAACGGCGAATACGTACTCAACCCGACCAATTCCGAGTTGAAGAATTCGGCGCTGGATCTGGTCGTTGCCGGCACCGAAACCGCCGTGTTGATGGTTGAATCCGAAGCCATGGAACTGCCTGAAGACATCATGCTGGGCGCAGTCGTGTTCGGCCACACCCAGATGCAGGCTGCGATCAACGCCATCAACGAACTCACCGACGAAGCCGGTGCCGATGCGTGGGACTGGCAACCGGTCGCTGAAGACACCGCGATGGTGGAGCGCCTGAAAGCGCTGGCTGAAGACGGTCTGCAGCAGGCCTACAACATCAAGCAGAAACAGGCGCGCATGAGCGCAATCGACGAAGTGCGCAGCAAGGCCTTCGCCGAACTGATCACGCCCGAGATGGACACCGTCGCCGCCAACGCGGTGAAAGACGCGTTCCACCGCGTGGAAGCCAGCGTGGTGCGCAACCGCATCCTGTCCGGCCAGCCGCGCATCGACGGCCGCGACACCCGCACCGTCCGCCCGATCACCATTCGCACCGGCGTGCTGCCGCGTACCCACGGCTCCGCCCTGTTCACCCGCGGCGAAACCCAGGCGCTGGTCGTCACCACGCTCGGCACCGGACGCGACGAACAAACCATCGATGCGCTGGAAGGCAGTTATTCCGAGCACTTCATGCTGCAGTACAACATGCCTCCCTACGCCACCGGTGAAACCGGCCGCGTGGGCGCACCGAAGCGCCGCGAAGTGGGCCACGGCCGCCTCGCCAAACGTGCCTTGATGGCCGTGCTGCCGAGCAAGGAAGAGTTCGGCTACACCATGCGCGTGGTCTCCGAAATCACCGAATCCAACGGCTCGTCGTCGATGGCTTCGGTGTGCGGCGGCTGCCTGTCGATGATGGACGCCGGCGCCCCGCTGAAGGCACACGTCGCCGGCATCGCCATGGGCCTGATCAAGGAAGGCAACCGCT
>JAUPLV010000236.1 GCA_030836725.1 Pseudomonadota bacterium
ACCAGAAGGCGAGGATGAAAGGTTTGCCTGCATGGGCCGAGGCGATTTCCTTCATGCTGCCGGTGACAAAGGGCCTGGGCGCATCCGGCGCCGCGCCGGCGGCCGTTGCCCAGCACCAGAAAAGAACAAGGCAGAACATGCGGTGGTAGGGATTCATGGCTGGGCGATCTCCATCAGAAGCAGTCTGTGGCTGGGCAGCAGCCGGATTCCTGTTTTCATGTGAACCTCCTTGATGAATTTGCCGGGGCGCATCCTTTGCCCCAAAAAAAACTGCCCGGGCGGTGCCGGGCAGGTCAGTCTGTTCAGGAGAGATTTCTGTCCCGGGGCGCTTGCCCCGGGGCAGAGGTCAGAACTGCACGTTCACGCCGGCGTAGATCGAGCGGCCCATGCCGGGGACCGTGGTGCCCCAGGGCACTCCGTCGCCGGACATGGTCTTGCCCTGGCCGAGATAGGCGCCGCCCAGCGGGTGGTTGTAGAACTTGTCGAACAGGTTCTCCACCCCCACGTCGAAGCGGGCCTGTTTCCAGGCATAGCTGCCGCGCAGGTTGACCAGGCCGTAGCCAGCGGTTTCCATCTCGTTGCGTTCCGCGGACACGTCGGTCTTGGCTGAGACCAGCTGCCATTCCAGCGTGCCGGTCCAGGCGCCCTGCTGCTGGATCACAGCGAGTTTGGCGTTGAGCGGCATCATGTTGTAGAGATGGTCGTCGGTAGTGTCGTTTTCGCCCTGGACGTAATTCAGCATCGCGGAGCCGGTGAGGCGACCGATCGCAGTTTTTTCCGCCAGCGGGAAGTAGCCGGACACGTCCACGCCATACAGGCTGGCCGACTGGTTGACGAACTGGAGATAGACGAAGTTGTTCGCCATCGTCAGGTTGGAGGCGATGCAGGATCCGGCGGTGGCGCCGGAGCAGCGCGTGGCGTCGATGTAGTCATCCACATAGGTGTAGTAAGGGGTAACTTTCATGCCCCACTTCTTCTGCGCTGCATCGTGCCAGTCGAACGTGGCGCTGAGGGTGTGGGCGGTTTCCGGCTTCAGGTCGAGATTGCCGACATAGCCGTTGCCGTCGCCCGCCCAGTTGATCATGCGCATCGCCATGCCGCCGGTGGACCAGGCATAGCGTTCGTACAGATTGGGCGAGCGGGTTTTCTGCGCGTAGCCGAACTCGATGGTGCGCATGGCGTCCGGCGTGAAGCGCGCCAGCGCGGTCAGATCGACATTGTTGTCGGTCTTGCTGCGGTCGGCGGCGTTGAAGCGTTTCGCGTCGATATCGTAGGTCGAGTTGTAGCCCTGCACGGTGCCGGTGTTCATCTCCACCCTTTCGTAACGCAGGCCGAGCTGGGTCTGCCACTGCGGGTTCCAGCGCGCTTCCCATTCGCCGAACACGGCGTTGCGGTCGCGCTCGCCATCGCGGATGCTCCAGAACACGTTGGGGGCCATGCCCTTGCCAGCCGGATCCCACCAGTCGTCCAGGCGGTAGCGCTGGAGTTCGCCGCCCACGCGCAGCAGGTCGCGCGCCGAGAGGGTCAGATCCGCCTTGACGGAGGCGCCGGTATTGTCACCCTCGGTATCCATCGGCATCCCCGCCGCGCAGCCATTGGTGCCGGCCACCGGCACGCAGGGCACGCCCTCGGGGTAATAGGGCACCGCGGTGGTGCTGTTGGAGCCATACCAGTACAGCTTGTCGTCGAAGAACTGCATTCTGTGGCGGGTGTGCTCATTGTAGGCGCGAGCTTCCAGCTTGCCCCAGCCGTATTGCCCTTCGTAACGCAGGTTGACCTGTTCGCTGTCGTTACCGGTCATGTCCATGCGCTGGTTCGGCCAGCCCTGATAGGGAATGTCCTGAATGCCCAGCTTCAGTTCGACCAGGTGGTTTTCGTTGCGCAGCGCAAGGCCGAGCGACTGGTTGGTGGATTTGTACATCGACGATCCGACCTCGTCCCCTTCCAGCCAGCCGCGGCCCGCGGCGGCAGGGCCAGCCGGCTTGAAGTCGCCGCCCGCCTTGTAATCGTCGGCTTCCACGGTGGAGCCGTTGTAGCTCAGGCTGACCTGCTCGCCCGCGAAAGTCGCCGACAGGTTGCCGCCCAGGGCGTCGCCATTGCTGCGGTAGAACGCGCCGGCCTCGCCCTTGATCAGGCGACCCTGGCCCGGCGCGGCAAATTCCGGCGCGCGGCTGGTTGCGACGATGGCCCCGCCGATGCTGTCGCCGCCCACGCTCACCGGCACGATACCGGTGAATACCTGGAGACTGGCGACATTGCTCGGGTCGATGTACGAGAGCGGCGGATTCATGTGATTTTCGCAGGCAGAAATCAGGTCCATGCCGTCCACCTTGGTGCGCAGGCGGTCATCGCCCAAGCCATGGATGACGGGCAGGCTGGAAACGCCGCCCGCGCCATACAGGCTGATGCCCGGCACATCGCGCAGCAGGCTGGCGCTGTCGCTGGTGGCGGCACGCTGTGTCGCCAGGCTGGTGGCGTCGAGCGTAACGCTGCCCGCGGCAGTGGTGTCGGCCTTGCTGGCGCTGACGGTGACTTCCGGCAGCGTGGTGGCCTTGTTGTCCGCAGCCATGGCCAGATGCGGCAAGGCCAGCGCGACGGCGAGGGGGATGATGCGTAGCTGGTGCTTCATGTTACCTCCTTGGTTAAAAAATTATTGCGGAATGGTGATGAATCCGAGTTTGGCGATGCCGGCGCGGTTGACCGCCGCCATGACCTGGGCCACGCGCCCGTATTTGACGTTCTCGTCGGCGTGGAGCTGGACATTGATGTCGGGCGTGGCGGCGCGCAGGTTTTTCAGCTCGCCTTCGAGAATGTCGAAATGAATCGGGCGCTGGTCGATGTACACCGTGCCCTGGGCATTGATGGCCAGCTGGATGGTGTGGGTCTGCTTGAGCGGGGCGACCTGCGCCGTCTTGGGCAGATCGACCTTGACCGCCTGCATCAGCAGCGGCGCGGTGACGATGAACACAATCAGCAGCACCAGCATCACGTCGACCAGCGGCGTCACGTTGATGTCCGCCATGGCGGATTGTTCGGAAGAAGTGTGCAGGGCCATGGGGAACTCCCTATTTCACGCTGAAGCCGG
>JAUPLV010000237.1 GCA_030836725.1 Pseudomonadota bacterium
GTGGGCCTGCCCTATATGCGCCAGGACTTGTTGCTGCTGGAAAAAAGCAGTTCAGGCGCGATCACGACCCGAAACCTGCTGCCGGTGGCCTTTGTGCCGCTGACCGGCGATCATGGAGCAAAGGATGAGTAAAGCGTTTACCCGGGAAAGCGAGGACGACGAAGATCTCGACGACTTGCCCAAGCTGCCGCTGGGGGTGAAAAACTATATCACGCCGGGTGGCTACCGGCGTCTGATGGATGAATTCGACCAGTTATGGAAAGCCGAGCGTCCGGAACTGGTCAAGACCATTACCTGGGCGGCCTCCAACGGCGACCGTTCGGAAAACGGCGATTACATCTACGGCAAGAAACGCCTGCGCGAAATCGACCGCCGCATTCGCTTTCTATCCAAGCGGCTGGAACATTCCGAAGTGATCGACCCCGCGCAGCGTGGGGATTGCGACCAGGTATTCTTCGGTGCCACGGTAACGGTCGGCAATCCATCCGGCGAGGAAAAAACCTACAGCATCGTCGGTCTGGACGAAGTGGATGTGGGCCGCGGCCGCATCAGCTGGGTTTCACCCCTGGCAAAAGCGCTGCTCAAGGCGCGGGAAGGCGATGTAGTGACCTTGCGCACACCGGGTGGAGTGGAAGAGCTGGATGTGGTGGAGATTCGCTACGCAGCGCTGGATTGATTGATCCCGAGCCTGGCACCGCTAATCCGTCCGTGCCGGACTCAAACTGACCTCGCAGGGAAAGTGGCGCAGGCTGTTGGAGCCCGCTACCGGGTCGAAATACTCGCTATCGATCAGGCGGTTGGCGTCTCCCGCCCCATCCGCGAATTGCCACCAGCCGTATTGGGCACATACTACTTCCGGCGCGAGATGCTTTTCGAGCTTGGCGCGGGCCCGCACCGCGGCCATCGCCGTCGCTACCTCCACCCAGTCACCGTCGCGGATGCCGCGACTTGCCGCCGTATCCGGATGAATTTCCACCAGAGGTTCGGGCATCAGGCGTCGCAGCGAAGGCTGGTTGCGCTGCTGGCTGTGGCAATACTGCGGCCATTTGGCGGTGGTCAGCGTGAGGGGAAAATTTGGGCTGCGTAGCACTGAAGGGGCAATGTAATCGGGCAACGGATCCTGCCCCACCGCGCGCAATCGTTCACTATGGAACTCGACGCGGCCACTGGGCGTGGCGAAGCCATTTTGCCGGTATTTCCGGTAGCGGGTTTCCAGTGGCAGCGCGACACCTCGCCGCTCGGCGCGCAGGCGCTCGGGCGTGAGGCCGGCCGGCGCCAGCACATGGGCCAGCGCTTTCCCGGGGTCTCCCTCGAAGAACTGATCGGCGAGACCAAGGCGTTTGGCCAGTTCGAACACGATCCAGGTGTCGGAGCGGCTTTCTCCCAGCGGCGGAACAAAGGCGGGCCGCAACTGCACATGCGTCTCGGCGGCAGCACTGACCTGGAACCCCGCCTGCAGGCCTTCTCGCTCCCATGCTGTGCAGACCGGCAGCAGCAGATCGGCATGGCGCGCCGTGGGCGTTTCATAAAGCTCTGCCATGGCAAAGAAATCCAGCTGTTTCAGCGCTTCCTCCGCCAGGCGGGTGTCGGGCTTGGAGAGCATGAAGTTGCTGCCGAAGGAAAAGAAACAGGATACCGGATAGGGTTCGTCTTCGACGATGGCGCGGAAAAGGTCGCGCGTCGTGACCCAGCCCTTTTGTGGCGGGCCTTCGGGACGCTGGTCGAGGCCCAGGGTCAGCGCCCTTTCTTCTGGAGTGACTGTTTCAAAGCCCATCACATCGGCCACCGGCGGCTTGCTGAACCAGACGTTGCCGCCAGGCGCATCGAGGCCGCCGGTCAGGGCATACAGCGCGGCGATGGCGCGCCCGCTCTGGGTGGCGTTAGTGTGCTGGCAGGTGCCGGTCCAGGTGAAGAACGACAGGGGGAGGTGATCTGAGATGAGATTTGCCGCCTGCCTGACCTGTCCCGCGGGAACATCGGTCACCTCGGCCACTCTTTCCGGGGGCCAGGCCCGGCAGCGCTCGGCGAGATGTTCGAAAACAGGCCGGCAGGGCACTAAGCCGCACACAGTCATGGCGGTGTAGCGGCCTTCCAGCGCCAGGAGTACGCTGTCATTCGCATTTGGGGCGCGGCGCGGGCACTTCACCGCGCATTCAGCAGCAAGGTCCCAGACGACGAAACTGTTGGGATCGCCGCCTTCCTCCAGGTCGGCAGCGCTCAGAGGTAGTCCGGTTTCTTCCGAGAGCAGAAAAGGCGCATCGCTCCAGCGCATGACGAAATCGCGGTCGAACTGTCCATTTCTCAGCAATATATTGGCAATGCCCATGGCCAGCGCCCCGTCGCTGCCCGGACGAGGGCGTAGCCACAGGTCGGCGGAGGCCGCGAGGCCAGCGCGGCGCGGGTCCACCACAATCAGCTTTGCGCCGCGCTTCTGCGCATCACGCACTGCCGTGGCCTGTGATAGCCAGGAAGTGGCCGGGTTGAAGCCCCACAGCAGGATACAGCCGGTATGGGCATAGTCGGGCATGCCGATGCCCGCGCCGAAGGTATAGGCCGGGGCGAAATCCTTGTGCCAGTTGCAGTTTTCGGTGGCAAAAACCAGATTGGGACTTTTGCATGCATGGGCGAGGCGGTGGATCCAGGCAAAGCTGTCGGCGACCGCCGTGCCACTAGGCGTGGCCACGCCAAAAGCCAGACCGCTGGTGCCATGTTGCGCAAAGGTGGCGCGCACCTTGTCCGCGATCAGGTCGAGCGCCTCGTCCCAGGAAATCCGCTCCCAGCCGGGGTCGGCCGAGCCCTTGGGGCGGGTGCGGCGCAAGGGGTGGAGAATGCGTTCGGGGTTGTAGACTGCCTCCGGCGCAGCCTTGGCCTTGACGCACAGGGCTTTTCCGGTGGGGTGAAGCGGGTCTGGATCGACCCGGGTGAGGACGCCATCCTGAACCGTACCTATGCAGCCGCAGCGGGAGATGCACAGGGCGCAGTAACCGGGCAGGCGTTCGGTGGTCATGTCGCGGTTTCTCCTGTCATCAGTCCGGGAATGACCTCATAAGCCATACTATGCATCGCGTGCCGGC
>JAUPLV010000238.1 GCA_030836725.1 Pseudomonadota bacterium
TTGGCAAGGACGGCCTGATCGAGGACGCCAAGTTCAAAACCTACGGTTGCGGCTCGGCGATTGCCTCGTCGTCGCTGGTGACCGAATGGGTCAAGGGCAAGACCCTCGACCAGGCGATGGAAATCAAGAACACCGCGATTGCCGAAGAACTCGCGCTGCCGCCGGTGAAAATCCATTGCTCGATCCTGGCCGAAGACGCGATCAAGGCCGCCGTCGCCGATTACAAACAGAAGCAGGGTCTGGAGTAAATCATGGCCGTGACCCTGTCCGAGCGCGCAGCGCAACACGTGACCAACTATCTCGCCAAACGTGGCAAGGGTGTCGGCATCCGTCTCGGTGTGCGTACCACCGGCTGCTCCGGCATGGCCTACAAGCTGGAATTCGCCGATGAAGCGCCCGAAGGCGACGAGGTCTTCACCAGCCACGGCGTGACCGTGTTCGTCGATCCGAAAAGCCTGGCATACCTCGACGGCACCGAGCTCGACTACGCCCGCGAAGGACTCAATGAAGGCTTCAAGTTCAACAATCCGAACGTGAAGAACGCGTGCGGCTGCGGCGAGTCGTTCAACGTTTAAGGGGTCAGGGGTCGGGATTCAGGGGTCAGGGCTTTTGTGCGGCCTTTGGCCGCGCTTTGATAAATGACGCGCAGCACAAAGCCCCCTAAATCCTGACCCCTGCATCCTAGCCCCTAACAATGGATTTCTCCCAAACCCACTTCGAACTTTTCGGCTTGCCGCAATCGTACGCGCTCGAGCGCAGCCAGCTCGACGCCGCCTACCGTGAGCTGCAGAACACGGTGCATCCCGACCGTTTCGCCGCGCAGCCGGAAGCCGAGCAGCGGGTGGCGATGCAGTGGGCGACGCAGGTGAACGAGGCCTACCAGACGCTCAGGCACCCGGTGAGCCGCGGCGTGTATTTGTTGAAACTGCAGGGCATCGACGCGCTTGATGCCAACAATACCAAAATGGCGCCGGCATTCCTGATGCAGCAGATGGAATGGCGCGAGGCCATCGAGGATGCGCGTGCCGGCAAGAACATGGCGACGCTGGATGCCCTGACCGATGATCTGCGCGCCGCGCATCGTCGCATCGAGATTCAGCTGGCCGAACTGATCGACACGGCGCACGATTTTACGGCGGCCTCGGAGGCCGTGCGCCAGCTGCGATTCATGGACAAGCTCATCGCCGAAGTCGGCGATGTGTACGAAGAACTCGAAAGTTAAGAGATGGCCCTGCTGCAGATTTCCGAACCCGGCATGTCCGCCGCCCCGCACCAGCACCGGCTGGCGGTAGGCATCGATCTGGGTACGACCAATTCACTGGTGGCCACGGTGCGCTCCGGCCTCGCCGTGGTGCTGGACGACGAAGCAGGGCGCTCGCTGCTGCCTTCGGTGGTGCGCTATCACGCCAACGGCGAGGTGAGCGTCGGTTACGCCGCGCAGTCCGCGCAAAACAGCGACCCCCACAACACCATCGCGTCGGTCAAGCGCTTCATGGGGCGCGGGATAGCCGACATCGAGGACATCGCCAGCTTGCCGTACCGATTCGTCGACGCGCCCGGCATGGTGCAGCTTAAAACCGTCGCCGGCGTGAAAAGCCCGGTCGAGGTGTCGGCCGAAATCCTCAAGGTGCTGCGCCAGCGTGCCGAAGCCTCGATGGGTGGCGAACTGGTCGGCGCTGTAATCACGGTGCCGGCATATTTCGACGACGCCCAGCGCCAGGCCACCAAGGACGCCGCCCAACTGGCCGGGCTGAACGTGCTGCGCCTGCTGAACGAGCCGACCGCCGCCGCGATCGCCTATGGCCTCGACAATGCGTCCGAAGGCATCTACGCCGTGTACGACCTCGGCGGCGGCACCTTCGATATCTCGATTCTGAAGCTATCCAGGGGCGTGTTCGAAGTGCTCGCGACCCATGGCGATTCGGCCCTGGGCGGCGACGATTTCGATCAGCGCGTGTTCTGCTGGATCGTCGAGCAGGGCAGGTTCCAGCCGCTTTCGGCTGGCGACATGCGGCTGTTGCTGACCAAGGCGCGCGACGCCAAGGAAGCGCTGACCGAACACTCCGAGGTGCGCGTCACCGCCGTGCTGTCGACCGGCGAGATGATGGATGCGACCCTGACGCAGGCCGCGTTCAACGCCATGACCGCAAGCCTGGTCAGCAAGACCATGGCGCCCACTCGCAAGGCGCTGCGCGATGCCGGGCTGGCCGTGGACGAGGTCAAGGGCGTGGTGATGGTCGGCGGCTCCACCCGCATGCCGTGCATCCGCCAGGCCGTCGCTGATTTCTTCAGGCAGACGCCGCTCACCAACCTCGATCCCGACAAGGTCGTCGCGCTCGGCGCCGCCATGCAGGCCGACGTGCTGGCGGGCAACCGCACCGGCGACGACTGGCTGCTGCTCGATGTCATTCCGCTGTCGCTGGGCCTGGAAACCATGGGCGGGCTGACCGAGAAGGTCATCCCGCGCAACACCACCATTCCCACCGCCCGCGCGCAGGAATTCACCACCTTCAAGGACGGCCAGACCGCGATGAGCGTACACGTGCTGCAGGGCGAGCGCGAACTGGCGTCCGACTGCCGCTCCCTGGCGCGCTTCGAACTGCGCGGCATTCCGCCGATGGTGGCGGGCGCGGCGCGTATCCGCGTCACCTTCCAGGTCGACGCCGACGGCCTCTTGTCGGTATCGGCGCGCGAACAGAGCAGCGGCGTCGAGGCAAGCGTTCAGGTCAAGCCGTCGTATGGTTTAGGCGACGAAGAAATCACCCGCATGCTCAAGGACGCCTTTACCTATGCCAAGGACGATATGTATGCGCGTGCGCTGAACGAGCAGATCGTCGACGCGCAGGGCCTGATCGCCGCCGCCCGTGCGGCGATGGGGGAGGACGGCGCACTGCTCGATGCGGCTGAAATCGCAGCGATCGAAGCCAGTATCACCGAGCTTGAAAAACTGATCGCCGGCTCCGACCATCATGCGATCAAGCGTGGCGTCGAAGCCCTGAACGCAGCGACCACCGAATTCGCCCAGCGCCGCATGGATCAGAACGTGCGCCGCGCGATGGCCGGGCAG
>JAUPLV010000239.1 GCA_030836725.1 Pseudomonadota bacterium
GGGTAGCCAGTGTCATTGCGGGTTGGCGAGGCGATAGCCCATGCCGCGCACGGTTTCGATCAATCCGGGCGGCAGTTTCTTGCGCAGGCGGCCGATGAAAACCTCGACGGTGTTCGAGTCGCGATCGAAATCCTGCGCATAGATGTGCTCGACCAGGTTGCCGCGGGAAACCACCTCACCCGCGTGGTGCATGAGATACGCCAGCACGCGGTATTCGTGGCTTGTCAGCGTCAGGGCCCGGCCCTCGACGGTGACGCGGTTGTTGCGGGTGTCCAGGGTCACCGGGCCGCAGGCCAGTTCGGCGCTGGCATGGCCGCCAGCGCGGCGGATCAGCGCGCGCAGGCGGGCCAGCAGTTCTTCCATGTGGAAAGGTTTGGTCAGGTAATCGTCGGCGCCGGCATCGATGCCGGCCACTTTTTCGTGCCAGTTGTCGCGCGCGGTGAGAATCAGCACCGGCATCGTACGCCCGGCGGCACGCCATTTTTTCAGCACCGTGATGCCGTCCATTTGCGGCAGGCCAAGATCCAGAATGACCGCGTCGAAGGACTCGGTATCGCCCATGAAGTGGGCGTCGAGGCCGTTGTGCGCCACGTCGACCGCATAACCGGCTTCGCGCACGCCCTCGGCCAGTTGCTCGGCCAGCGTCGGTTCATCTTCCACCACCAGGATGCGCATCAGCGTGGCTCCCCACGACGACCCTTGTCCTTCGGCCCCTTGATGCCGAGCAGCGCGCCGTCACGGGCATCGATCTCGAGCTTGATCAGCGCGCCGCCCGAGCGCAGCACCTTGATCTCGTATAGCCAGCGTGCATCCTTGCGCTCCAGTTCGACTTCCATGATCTGCCCAGGATAGTCGCGCCCGACCCGTTCCAGGATCGTCCGCAGGGGCAGTATCTCGCCGGATTCCAGCGCCCGGCGGGCGCGATCATGGTCGTGCCCGTCTCCGGCCTGGCTAACCCCGGCGCCCAGCAACGCCAGCAGCAGCGCAGCGGAAAGTGCCGCGCGCATTCTCCTCGACGATTTTCTGCCTGACATCGTGGTACCCCCAAATCGGTTTTCAATGGACTTGTTTTTAACCCCGCAAGCCTGAACGCAGGATGAACGGCGGATTCACCTTCTGTTCAGTTCACTGCGCGCAAAGTGCAGCTTCACACCACGAATAAAGGAGAAAACCATGTGCCGAAAGCTTGCCGTCCCCTTGGGCGTTATCGCTGTGATCCTTTCCACGTCACTCTTCGCCGGCCCGCGCGAAGATCTTCTGGCTCAATACGCTACAGCAGCCATGACAGACGCGCCAACTTTTTCCGGGTTCTCCGCCGCGCGCGGGAATATCCTGCACACCCATAACTTTTCCGGCGGCAAGCCCGACACGCCGGCCTGTACCTCCTGCCACGGCGAGAACCCGCGCGGCGCCGGCCGCACCCTGACCGGCAAGAACATCGAAGCCGTGGCGGCATCGGTCACGCCGAAGCGCTATACCGACCCCGCCAAGGTCGAAAAGTGGTTCAAGCGCAATTGCAAGGAAGTGCTCGGGCGCGAATGCACGGTGCAGGAAAAAGGCGACTGGCTCAGCTACATGCTCAGCCAGTAAGCGATCCGAACAAACGTTTTTTACAAGGAGCACCCCATGAACATCCCCTACCGCCCGCTCGCCCTTGGCCTGGTTGCGCTCGCCTTTTCCGCCGTCGTGCTGCAGCGCGCCCAGGCCGGCGGCGACGACTACTTCCCCCCGGTCGTCGACCCTCTGGTCAAGGAGGAATGCGGCAGCTGCCACATCGCCTTCGCCCCCTCTATGCTCCCCGCCAGATCGTGGAAACGCATGATGGCCAATCTGAGCGACCACTTCGGCGACGACGCCAGCGTCGATGCGGATACCGCCGCCAGAATCTCCAGCTATCTCGTCACCAATGCAGCCGATACGGGCGGCAAGCGCTACAGCAGCAAACTGCTGCGCGGCCTGGCGCCGAACAGCGCCCCCCTGCGCATTACCGAGTTGCCTAAATGGGTGCGTGAACACCGCGAGGTTCCCGCCTGGGAATGGAAGCACAAGGATGTGCGCACCAAGGCGAATTGCGTCGCCTGTCATGCCGATGCCGAGCAGGGCTTCTACGAGGACTGATGCCACCCGGCGCGGTTCATGAATGCCGGATGAACGGCCGCTTCAGAACAGGTTCAGGCGCCCCCTCCCACAATGAATGCACGGTCATCGATCCGACCACAACCAAAGGAGATTTTCATCATGCGCACCACGACTATTCTTTCTGCTTTCGCCCTTGGTGCCGGACTGGTGGCCGGCGGCGTAGCGCTTTCCCCCGCGTTCGCCGATGACGACCGGCCCGCCCGCACCAGCGAGCGCCAGTGGCTGTCGATTCCGCAGATTCACGACAAGCTCGTTGCCGCCGGATATCGCAACATCGAGAAGATCGAACGCGAGGATGGCGCCTATGAAGCCCGCGCCACCCACCGCAACGGCGAGCGAGTCAAGCTGTATCTCAATCCGCAGACGGGAGATATCCTCGATCGGCGACTGGGCAAATCCAGCCGCGACGGGAGCGACAGTCGGGGGTACACGCAGGGCCAGCGCAATTCCGCCGACTGCAACGAGCGGCGCTGCCGCGACGACCTGCCGCAAAAAACCACCGCCACGCCGCCAGCAGGCAAATAATCCGTGCGGAGTCCAGCCATGAAAACCCTGCTTGCCGGTCTCATCTCCCTGGTCACCTTGGCCTGGGGGTGGGACGTCCTGGTCGCGGGTGGCGCCTCCGGCGGCAGCGCCCCCTGGGTCATGCGCCAGGAGGGCCTCTACCTGAGCGGCCTCCTGTCGATCGCCCTGATGTCCCTGGCCATGCTGCTGGCTGCCCGGCCGGCCTGGCTCGAAGGGCCGCTGGGCGGCCTCGACCGTATGTATCGAACGCACAAATGGGCGGGCATTCTTGCTGTCAGCTTCGCCGCCCTGCACTGGCTGATCGAGATGTCGGACGACATCCTGAAAGCCCTGTTCGGCCGTTCGGGACGACTGCCGAAGGACAACGACACCGGCATTCTGGAAATCCTGCGCGACCTCG
>JAUPLV010000094.1 GCA_030836725.1 Pseudomonadota bacterium
GGGCGCGGTGGTGCTCGGCCTGCTGACCTATGTGGTGCCGCAGGTGGTGAGCGTGTTCCAGAACACCAGCCAGACGCTGCCGTGGCTGACCCGCGCGCTGATCGGGCTGAGCGATTTTCTGCGCGCCAGCGGCTGGCTGTGGCTGATCGCGATTGCCGCGGCGGCGTGGGCGGCGCGGCGCGCGTTGCGCCTGCCTGGGCCGCGCCTGCGCTTTCACCGCTGGCTGCTGCACCTGCCGCTGGCGGGAACGCTGGTGCGCGGCGTCAACAGCGCGCAACTGGCGAGCACGCTGGCGATCCTGGTGGGGAGCGGGGTGCCGCTGCTGACGGCGTTGCAGGCCGGCGCCGGAGTGGTGAACAACCTGCCGATGCGGCAGTCGGTGGAAGAGGCCGCGCGCCGGGTGCGCGAGGGCGGCAGCCTGAGCCGCTCGCTCGCCGCCGCCAAGCTGTTTCCGCCGATGCTGGTGCACATGATCGCCAGCGGCGAGGCGAGCGGCCGCCTGGTGCACATGCTCGAGCGCGCCGCCGCGCAGCAGAGCCGCGAAATGGAAAACCGCGTGATGGGGCTGACCAGCCTGCTGGAGCCGTTGCTGATCGTGGCGATGGGGGTGGTGGTGCTGGTGATCGTGCTGGCGATCCTGCTGCCGATTTTCGAGATGAACCAGCTGGTGCGCTGAGGCGCCGGTCGCTGCATGAATCCGCTGAACGCGCGACCCGACCGTGTCACCTGCGCATGCGTGCAGTTTTTTATAGGCTTTTTCATCGTTTTTGTTGGTGCTGGACAGCCCTGTACCGCCCTGTAGGAGCGGCTTCAGCCGCGATGCGGGCGGTAGCCCGCAAAGGTGGCGCGGCGCGGCCTTGGCGAGTTTGCTCTTTGCGCCTTGCGGCGCATCGCGGCTGAAGCCGCTCCTACGGCTGCGCCTGCGGGATGCCGAAGGGTAGGGGCTTCATGGGAGGGGGCAAGACATGACTTCAACAGCCAACGGTGATATAGCCTTTTTACAACGCGGGCTGTTTTTTGCGGCCGCTGATTTGAATTGAAATGAAAGGACTTGGCATGATTTCCAGACCCGGAAGACTTTCCCGGATTACGCGTGGCTTCACCCTGATCGAGATCATGGTGGTGGTGGCGATCCTCGGCATTCTCGCCGCGCTGGTGGTGCCGAAGATCATGGGGCGGCCGGACGAAGCGCGCATCGTCGCCGCCAGGCAGGACATCGCCTCGATCAGGCAGGCACTGAACCTGTACCGCCTCGACAACGTGCGCTATCCGGCCACCGAGCAGGGCCTACAGGCCCTGGTCGAAAAGCCGGTTTCCGGGCCGATCCCCGACAACTGGAAAGCCGGCGGCTATCTCGAACGCCTGCCCAATGATCCGTGGGGCGCGCCTTATCAATATCTGAACCCCGGTTTGCGCGGCGAGGTCGACGTGTTCAGCCTGGGCGCGGACGGTGCGCCGGGCGGCGAAGGCAACAATGCGGACATCGGTTCGTGGGAGTTGTAGGACAACGCGGCTTCACCCTGATCGAGATCCTGGTGGTGCTGGTGATCGTCGGCGTCATGGTGGGTCTGGTGGGGGTGCGCCTGATGCCGGGCGACGACCGTGTGGTGGCGAACGAGGCGCAGCGGCTGGCGCTGCTGCTGGAACAGACGCGCGATCAGGCGGTGGCGTCGGGCAGGCCGATTGCCTTTTCGGCGGAGCGGGACGGCTACCGTTTCTGGGCGCTGGATGAGGACAACCAGTGGGCGCCCTACGTCGGCGACGACCTGCTCAGGGACCGCACTTTGGCGAGCGGCGTCCGCCTGTTGGCGCTGCGGGTGAATCAGGCCAGCCTGGCGGCGGGCGAACGCCTGCTGTTCCTGCCCTCCGGAAGCAGCGCGCCGTTCACCGCCGACCTTGCGCTCAACGCCGCGCACGCGCGCATCCGCGGAGACAGCCTGGGCCGGGTTCGCGTCGAGACGCAACAGGATGCGGCCGAATGAGAAGGCGGCTGGCGCGCGGCTTCACCCTGATCGAGGTGCTGGTGGCGCTGGCGATTCTGGCGATTGCGCTGGCCGCCGCCAGCCGCGCGTCGGCGATGATGGCCGATAGCTCGGCCGAGCTGCGGAATCGCCTGCTGGCCGGCTGGGTGGCGCAGAACCGTCTGGCCGAACTGCAGGCGCGCCGCGCCTGGCCCGATCCGGGCACGCGCACGGGCGAGGCGGAACAGGCGGGCCTGAAACTGGCCTGGCGCGAAACCGTCAGCGCCACCCCCAACCAGGCGTTTCGCCGCATCGAGATCAGCGTCGGCGAGCCGGGGCAGGACCACCGGCTGGCGCGGCTGACCGGTTTTCTGGCGCGTGCCGGGGAAAAATGAGGCAGCGCGGCTTCACTCTGGTGGAAATGCTGGTGGCGCTGACCATCTTCGCGCTGATGTCGGTGCTGTCCTTTCGCGGGCTGACCTCGGTGCTGCAGACGCGCGAGCATCTGACCGAGGATAACCGGCGCTGGCGCGATCTTGCGCTGACGCTGGGGCAGATCGAACAGGACATGAGCATGGTGGTGAACCGGCCGGTGCGCGACAGCGGCGACCTGCCGCTGCCGGCGCTGGTGGGCAACCCACAGGCGATGGGCGCCGACGGCGCGCAACTGAGTTTCAGCCGCATGGGCATGGCATGGCAGACCGGGGCGCTGGCCGATGTGCAGCGCCACGGCTACCGGCTCAACAACGGCACCATCGAACAACTGGTGTGGCCGGTGTTGGACCAGGCGCCGCGCAGCGAGCCGGTGGTGCACGCGCTGCTGGAGCGGGTCAACCGTTTCGAGTTGCGTTATCTGGACGGCAAAGGCAACTGGCAGCCGCGCTGGCCCTTGCCGGGTGTCGCGGCAGGATTGCCGACGGCGCTGGAAGTGGTGGTCGAACTCGATGGCGGCGCCAGCGTGACGCGAGTGTTTGCCCTGCCATGAGAGGCCAGCGCGGTCTGGCCGTGATCTCCGCCATCCTGGTCGTGGCGCTGGTGGCGAGCGCGGCTTCGTTCATGGCCTGGCAGCAGCAGTTATGGGTGCGCCAGGTGGAAAATCTCAACGAGCAGGCGCAGAGCCGGATGGTGGTGCTGGCGGCGATGCAGTGGTCGCGTTCGATCCTGGCGCAGGACGCGCGCGACAACAAGGTGGATCATCTGGGTGAGGACTGGGCGCAGGCGCTGGCGCCGCTGCCGGTGGAGGGAGGCGAGCTCGCCGGCAGCCTGGCCGACCAGCAGGGACTGTTCAATCTCAACAGCCTGGTGCGCGATGGCAGGACCAGCGCAACCGATCTCATGGCATTCCGCAAGCTGCTGGAACTGCTGAAGTTGCCGCCCGAACTGGCCGCCGTGGCGGTCGACTGGATTGACCCCGATTCCGGGGTGACCTATCCCGGCGGCGCCGAGGATGGCGATTACCTGGCGCTCGATTTGCCGTACCGCGCCGGCAACCGGCCGCTGACGACGGTGGACGGCCTCGCCCGCCTGAAAGGTTTCGACGCGGAGACGCTGGAGCGTCTGCGCCCCTTCGTGACGGCGCTGCCGCAACCGACCCCGGTCAATGTCAACACCGCGCCGGCGGAAGTGCTGGCGGCGGCGATTGCCGACCTGTCGCTGGAGCAGGCGCAAACGCTGGTGAAGGCGCGCAAGGAAGGGCATTTCAAGGATATCGCCGACTTCCGCGAACGCCTGCCGAAGACGGTGACGCAGGTGAACGAAACGCTGCTGAGCGTCGGCAGCCGTTATTTCCTGGTTTCCGGCCACGCCCGTTTCGGCCGCGCCAAAGTCGGTTTGCAAGCCCTGTTCGAACGCGAATCGACGGCCTGGCCGAAGCTGGTGTGGCAAAAGAATATCTGATTCAATCGAACCCTGACCATGAGCCTGCTGCGCATCCATATCCCTCCCTTCTGGCCTGACGACGAACCGGCCGCCGCGCTGCCATGGTGCCGCCTGGGCGCGCGCGGCGAGCGCCTCGCTTCCGGCAGCGCCCCGCTCGCCGATCTGCCGCATGACGAGGCCTGCGAACTGATCCTCCCCGCCGAACTGGTGCTGTTGACCGGCGCCGTCCTGCCGCGCGGCAGCCGGCAGAAAATGCGCCAGATGCTGCCCTACGCGATCGAAGACAAGCTGGTGACCGAGCCCGACGCGGTGCATGTGGTCGCCGGCTCCACGCTGGCCGATGGCCAGACCGCGCTGGCGGCGATCGACAAGGCCTGGCTGGCGCGCGTGCTGGCCCGCCTGGGCGAATCCGGGCTGCGCCCGCGCAATGCCTGGCCGGAAACCCTGCTGCCCGAATTGCCGGCCGACGGCTGGGTGATGGTGTGGAATGGCCGTGGCGGCTTTCTGCGCAGCGGCGCGCAATCGGGCATGAGCCTTGACGGCGGCTCGACCGCGCAGCCGCCCGCCGCCCTCTCGCTGAGCGTGGCGCGGGCGCGCGAGGCGGCGGCCTTGCCGCGCCGCCTGCTGCTGCGTATGGGCGAGGGCGCTCCGCCGCCCGATCTCGAAGCGTGGAGCCACGCGCTCGGGATGGCGGTGGAAGCCGGGGTCGAGTGGGCGCCCCTGCGGCATCCGGACATTCCCGGCGGCGGCATCGACCTGCTACAGGGCGCGTTCGCCGCATCGGGCCTTGCGCGAAACGGCTGGCCCGATTTGCGGCTGCCGCTGATCCTCGCCGGGCTGATCGCCGCATTGCAGATTGGCGCGACCACGACCGAGTGGTGGCTGCTGAGCCGCGAGAAGCAGCAGCTGCGGGCGGCGATGGAAAAGAGCTTCCGCGACGCCTTCCCCGATGCGCGCGTGGTGGTCGACGCGCCGCTGCAGATGCAGCGCAACCTCGCCGAACTGCGCGGTTCGGCGGGACAGCTGTCGCCGCTCGATTTTCTGCCCTTGCTGGCGCGCACCGCGACCGCGCTCGATGCCGACAGCCGCGGCAATTTGCGCGCAATCCGCTACGAGGCCGGCCAGCTCAGCCTTGAGGTGGCCTTGCCCGACCGCGCGGCGGCCGACGCGCTGCTCAAACGCCTGCTCGATGCCGGGCTGGCCGGCCAGCTGCAAAACATCAGCGGCGCCGCGCCGCAGTCGCTGGCGCGCATCGCGATCACCGGGAATACGCCATGAAAGACACCCTGAATCAGTTCTGGAGCGCCCGCGCGCCGCGCGAACGCCTTGTCCTCGGCGGCGGTTCGGTGCTGCTGGTGCTGGCCCTGGGCTTTGCCTACGGCTGGCTGCCGATGCAGCGCGAGGTGTCGCAATTGCGCCAGACGCTGCCGCAGCTGCGCGAACAGGCCCGGCAGCTACAGCAGGATGCGCAGGAAGTCGGACGCCTCAAGGCGCAGCCCGCGGCGGTCCGCGAGGCCGGCAGCCTGGTGCTGGCGGTCGAGCAGGGCGCGGTGGCCAGCGGCCTGCGCGAGCGCATCGCATCGATCACCCCGCAGGGGGTCGGGCAGGTCAGGGTGGTGCTGCCGCGAGTCGGGTTTGACGAATGGCTAGGCTGGCTGGGCGAACTGCAGACCCGGCACGGCGTGCGCGTGGAATCGGCCCGCATCGAGGCCGCCGGCGATCCGGGCTGGGTCAGCGTCGACGTGCTGCTGAAAGCGGGCGGCTGATGGCGGACCGGAAGCCATTCCGTTTTCGCTGGCCGCACTACCTGCTGGCTGTTCTGGTCTACCTGGCGCTGCTGCTCGCCTGGGCGCCCGCCAGCCTGCTGGCGTGGGCGCTGCCGCAACTGACCCGGCAGGCCGTGCAGCTCGATCAGGCGCAGGGCAGCCTGTGGCGCGGCCAGGCCGCGGGGGTCCGGGTGCGGGCGGCGAGGGGAACGGAACTGCAGCTTGGCGGCCTCACCTGGCGGCTGAAGCCGGGCGACCTGTTCAGCGGACGCCTCGGCTACCGGCTGGAACTGGCCGGCGCCGGCGTCGACGCCGCGGCCGTGCTGCGCGCGAGCGCGAAAGGCGTGGAGTTGCGCGATCTCCGGGCGGCGATGCCGGCAAACTGGCTGGAGCAGGTGTCGCCCGAGCTTGGCCTCTGGCAACCCGGCGGCCGGCTGCTGTTTGAAAGCAGCCATCTCGCGATCGGCCGGGCAGGAAGCATCGATGGTCAGGGCACGCTGCGCTGGCTCGAAGCCGCTTCGGGGCTGGTGCGCTCGCCGCTCGGCAGCTATCGCGCCGACATCGAAGGCGCGGACACCGCGCTGGAACTGAAACTGGCGACGGAATCAGGACCGTTGTTCCTGCAGGGATCCGGCAAGTGGACCCCCCGCGGCGGCCTGGCTTTCAACGGCGCCGTACGCGCCGCGCCGGAAAACCGGGCCGAATTCGACGGCCTGCTGGGCCTGGTCGGCCCGGCGCAGGCGGATGGCAGCCGGACCATCCGGATCGGTCGCTGAGGCTTTACCCCGCCATTCGCTTGTCTTCCTGCCTGCTCGGGCGCCCCGGCAAACGACCGGAGTGTCGAGAGTTCCATGATCCTGAAGCGGGTTTTCCCGGGCAGCGCCGACAGCATCCAGGCGTCGATTGAACGCCTACGCCGTCAAGGTTTCACAATTCCAACAAAAAACCGTAACGAAAAAAGCTCAAGCTCACTGCGTTTTGTGGCAATTCAAAACACACCTTGATCAAATTTCGTTATTGGGAGCCTCGCATGAAACCGAAAATCTTGAACCTTGCCGTCCTGGCAACTTTGGGGCTCGCCGCCCCCTTTGCATTGACCGCGTGTAACAGCGACGACGAAGCCCAGATCGTCGCGGTCGAGTTTGTCGAAACCGCCGCCGCGCCCAATACCGTCGACACGATGTCGCAGAATTTCATCACCGCCAAGGCCGTGGTGACCTACGACGATGGCACCAGCAAGGACTTCCCCCTGGCCTATCACACCCTGTTTGGCGTCAACGACAAGGTCGGCGGCAACGCTCACCCGGCTGGACAGGCTTATGACTACCAAATGCAGCCTCTGATCGACCCCTACGGCCAGCCGGTGGTTCTCGAAACCCCGGATGCCAACAGCCTGCTCAACGTCGATGGCAATCTATGGCTGGTCAGCCACCTGGAATACGACTGGCTGCTGTCCGACGGCAACGAGGCCGACAAGACCGCCGGCTGGTACAGCCGCGTGCCCACCGGCATGCTGCTGACCGGGATCAATCAGGCCGACAACGGCGCCCTGTCCGTGAAGTCCCAGCGTCCGATCGACTTCTCCTCCGTCAACGGCACCTGGATCAACTGCTTCGGTTCGCAAACGCCGTGGAACACCCACCTGGGTTCCGAGGAGGACTACGATCTGCAGCTCAATCCTTTGAACAGCAACTACGCCTCCACTACCACCGCCGGCATCAAGGCCATGACCGAGCTGTACTGGAAGAACACCCAGACCGCCAACCCCTACCATTACGGCTGGATTCCGGAGGTCGTCGTGAACAAGGATGGCGCCACCAGCGTGACCAAGCATTACGCGATGGGCCGCGGTACCTGGGAGATGTCCATGGTGATGGCCGACAGCAGGACCGCCTTGATGGGCGACGACGGCACCAACGTCATGCTGGTCATGTTCGTGGCCGACAAGGAGAAAGATCTCTCCGCCGGCAGCCTGTACGCCGCCAAATGGAACCAGACCTCCGCCACCGGCGCCGGCGCGGCCGATCTGACCTGGTTCAAGCTGGGCCATGCCACCAACGCCGAGATCAAGGCCATCATCGATGCCGGCACTACCTTCGCCGACATCTGGGATTTCGTCGCTCCCGTCGGCGGCGCCTGCGATGCCGGTTATACGCGCGTCCGCACCGGATCCACGGCGGACGAGTGCCTGATGCTCAAGCCGGGCAAGGAAAAGGCCGCCGCCTTCATGGAAACCCGCCGCTACGCCGCCTATCTGGGCGCCACCACCGAGTGGAACAAGATGGAGGGCATCGCCTTCAACGCGAAGGACAACAAGGCCTACATCGCCATGTCCTACATCGACAAGGGCATGAAGGCCGATGCCAACGGTCCGGTAGACCACATCAAGGTCGCCAAAACCAATGCCGGCGGCACCTACACCATGGACATGGCGGGCGGCCAGAAGACGGCCAACGGCGCCGAGGCGATCAACTCCAGCCACGTGCCGACCAGGATGTATGTGGAAGCCGGACTGCTCGGCGAGGACATCGCGGTTGACGCGCTGGGCAACACGTCCAACCCGAACAAGGTCGCCAACGCCGACAACGTGTTCGATCGGATGAGC
>JAUPLV010000240.1 GCA_030836725.1 Pseudomonadota bacterium
TAAGACATGGCCAAGACGACGACCAAAGTACGCAAGAAGGTCAAGAAGAATGTTGCCGAGGGCATCGCGCATGTGCATGCCTCTTTCAACAACACCATCATCACCATCACTGATCGCCAGGGCAATGCCCTTTCCTGGGCGACTTCCGGGGGTGCCGGCTTCAAGGGTTCGCGCAAGTCGACGCCTTTTGCCGCCCAGGTAGCCGCCGAGGCTGCCGGCAAGGCGGCACTGGAATGCGGCATCAAGAACCTCGAGGTGCGCATCAAGGGCCCCGGCCCGGGACGCGAATCCGCCGTGCGCGCCCTCAATGCCCTGGGCATCAAGATCAGCAGCATCACCGATATCACCCCGATTCCGCACAACGGTTGCCGGCCGCCCAAGCGCCGTCGCATCTAAGCCAGAGCAAGGAGTAGCCAAGTGGCTCGCAATCTCGATCCGAAATGCCGTCAATGTCGCCGTGAGGGAGAGAAACTCTTCCTCAAGGGTGAAAAGTGCTTTACCGACAAATGCTCCATCGAGCGCCGTTCCTATGCGCCCGGTCAGCATGGCCAGAAATCAGGTCAGCGCCTTTCTGGCTATGGCCAGCAATTGCGCGAAAAACAAAAGATTCGCCGCCTCTACGGTGTCCTCGAGCGCCAGTTCCGCAAGGTCTTCGCCGAGGCCAGCCGCCGCAAGGGGCAGACGGGCGAAAATCTCCTGCAACTGCTCGAGGGGCGCCTCGATTCCGTCGCCTACCGCATGGGTTTCGGTGCTTCGCGCGCCGAATCGCGCCAGATCGTCCGCCACAATGGCGTGCTGGTCAATGGCAAGCGCGTCAATATTCCCTCTTTCAACGTGAGCCCCGGTGACACGATCCAGCTGACCGACGCTGCGCGCGCGCACTTGCGTACCAAGGCGGCGCTGGAAGCCGCCGAATCACGCGGGTTTCCCGAGTGGATCGAGGTCGATGTCAAGGCCGGCAAGGGGACATTCAAGGCCTACCCGGTGCGTGACGAACTGCCGCCTTCCATCAAGGAAGGCCTCGTGGTCGAGTTGTACTCGCGTTAATTCCATCCCGTTGCGCCTGCGAGCATTCCGCTCCCGGGCGCATCTGTTTACTTGAGGAACGAAGATGCAAAGTCTTGCGCTGCTTAAACCCCGCATCATCGACGTTCAGGCGCTTTCCCCGGTGCATGCCCGGGTCGTCATGGAGCCCTTCGAGCGGGGCTATGGTCACACGCTGGGCAATGCCCTGCGGCGTATTCTTCTGTCGTCGATGCCGGGTGCCGCTCCGACCGAGATGATCATTGACGGTGCCCTGCATGAATACTCGACCCTGGAAGGTGTTCGGGAAGATGTGGTCGACATCATGCTGAACCTGAAGGGCGTGGTCATGCGCATGCACAATCGCGGCGAAACGACGCTGACCCTCTCGAAAAAGAGCGACAACGCGGAAGTGGTGGTGACGGCCGCCGACATCCAGGCCGGACACGACGTCGAGATCATCAACCCGGATCACGTGATCGCCCACCTGGCGCCCGGCGGCAAGCTGGACATGCAGATCAAGGTCGAGCTGGGCCGCGGATACGTGCCGGCCAACACCCGCCTGTCGGCGAAGGAGAACAAGTCGATCGGTCGCATTCTCGTCGACGCCTCCTTCAGTCCGGTGCGGCGCGTCAGCTACCAGGTCGAAGCCGCGCGCGTCGAGCAGCGCACCGATCTCGACAAGCTGATCATCGACATCGAGACCAACGGCGCGATCGATCCCGAAGAGTCGATCCGTTATGCCGCTAGCATCCTGATGGATCAGCTGTCCGTGTTTTCCGATCTCGAGGGCACGCCGATTTCGATCGAAGCGCCGAAGCAGTCGTCGGTCGATCCGATCCTGCTGCGTCCGGTCGACGACCTTGAGTTGACGGTGCGCTCGGCGAACTGCCTGAAGGCCGAGAACATCTACTACATCGGCGACCTGATCCAGCGCACCGAGACCGAACTCCTGAAGACGCCGAACCTCGGCCGCAAGTCCCTGAACGAAATCAAGGAAGTGCTGGCATCGCGAGGCCTGACCCTCGGCATGAAGCTCGAGAACTGGCCACCGGTCGGCCTGGAGAAAATGGGCTGATGCCCCTCTGAAAAACGAACCTCACACATATAACAAGTAACCGGTCGCAGGCATTGCGCGGCGACCGCACAAGTGAAAGGAAAACATCATGCGTCACGGCAACGGACTGCGCAAGCTCAACCGTACCTCCTCCCATCGCCAGGCGATGTTGCGCAACATGACGGTATCCCTGTTGCGCCATGAGGCCATCAAGACCACCCTGCCCAAGGCCAAGGAACTGCGTCGCGTGGTCGAGCCGATCATCACGCTCGGCAAAAAGCCTTCGCTGGCCAACCGCCGCCTCGCCTTCGACCGCCTGCGCGACCGCGAAATCGTCCTCAAGGTCTTCAACGAGCTCGGGCCGCGTTTCGCGAGCCGCAACGGCGGTTATCTGCGCATCCTGAAGATGGGTTTCCGCGTTGGCGACAATGCCCCGATGGCTTATGTCGAGCTGCTCGACCGCCCCGAAGGCGGCGAGGTCGCCGAGGCGCCGACCGCGGAATAATCGCGGTTCAGGCCGGGCGTTCCTGTTTTTGCAGCGCCCACATCTGCGCATAGTTCCCGCCCTGCCGAAGCAGGGCGGAGTGGTTGCCGCGCTCGACGATGCGTCCGCCATCAAGCACCAGAATCTCGTCGGCATTCATCACGGTCGACAGGCGGTGCGCGATCACCAGTGTCGTGCGGCCCATCGCGGCCTGTTCCAGTTCCGCCTGGATCGCCTGTTCCGTCTTGGAATCGAGTGCCGAAGTCGCCTCGTCGAAGATCAGGATCGGCGGGTTCTTCAGTAGTGCGCGTGCGATGGCGACCCGCTGCTTTTCGCCACCGGACAGCTTGAGGCCCCGTTCGCCGACGCGCGTGGCGTAGCCGTCGGGCAACCGCCCGATAAAATCATCGAGATGCGCCGCGCTCGCGGCGGCCTGTACTTCCGCGAAGCTCGCGTCCGGCCGGCCGTACTGGATGTTGTAGGCCAGCGTTT
>JAUPLV010000241.1 GCA_030836725.1 Pseudomonadota bacterium
GGGGTTCCGGCTCATCTCGGCGGCCAGTTCGGGCGGCACATACTGCCCGAACAGCCTGGTAATCTGGCGCTTGCTCCGCGTTGCGGCAAAAAATCCGTAGGCGGTATTGAGCGCATACAGCCCGAACAGCGCCAGCATCGGCGCCGCCATCGGCACCACCACGAAGCGCGACCATGCCGCGCCGTAGGCGGCCAGCAGCAACGCCAGCAGGATGATCGTGGCCGCCAGGCCGATGGCCGGTCCGAAGCGCAGCAGCACCACCGTCAGCAAGCCGCCCAGCAGCAGCACTGCGGCCAGCCGCGCGTCATTCGCCCACGGCGGCGTGGCGCGGGTATCGCCGTCGAGCATGCCGGCGATCAGGTGCGCATGAATTTCGACCCCCGGAAAGGCGTTGGAAAACGGCGTCACCCGCAGGTCGGCCAGTCCAGGCGCGGTCGAACCCAGCAGAACGATGCGGTTCTCCAGTTGTTCCCGCGGCGCCTTGCCTGCCAGCACTTGGGCCGCTGAAATATAGGGGTATGGCGAGCCGGCGCGATACGGCACATGCACGCTGCCATCCGCACTCAAGGGCACGCGGATGCCCCCCACTTCGATCCAGGGCGAGGTGTATCGCCGCCCCAGCAGGCGGCTTGACTCAAGCCCCGCGGTCACCGGCTCGCCGCCAAAGGCCACCCTCAAGGTGGAAGCCGACAGGGTCAGGTGATAGCCCCCGCCGAACGGACTGACCAGGGCCATCTGCCGCGCCGTTCCGTCCTCGTCGGCCTGCATGTTGAAAAACCCGGCGCCCGGCGCCGCCTGCTGGAAAGCGGCCAGATTGGCGCCGTAACCCGTGGGCGGCGGCATGCCGGGTTGCAGCGGGGCGAAGGCGGCGGCTGGCAGCGACGGGGGCGGCAGCATGCCGGTTCTGGCGTCGCCCAAGCCTTCGGGGATGAAATAGTAGCCCAGCGAAACGGGACGCGCGGCCAGCGCCCGGGCGAAGCGGGCGTCGTAATCGAGACGCGGCGCGAGGTGTTCGAGCGCCGCTTCGAAATCGCGGCTGCCTGCCAGTTCGCCTTGCGCGAGTTGCGTCAGGGCGCCGAGGCCGGAACTCGTGTCCGGTTCGGCGAACACCACGTCGAACCCGACCGCCGCCACCCCATAATGGTCGAACAGTCGATCGACCAGCGTGGTCATGGTGTCGCGGTTCCATGGCCAGCGGCCGACGCTTTTCAGGCTGGCCTCGTCGATGTCGAGGATCGTCACCCGATCGTCCAGCCCTGCCGGGGCGGTGCGTTCCAGCCAGGCATCATACAACCAGGCCTCGGCGCGCTCCATCGGGGCGATATGAATCAGCCCCGCAACATGCGCCGCGACCAGCAGAACAAACAGCGCGGACAGTCCCGCCTGCGCCATGCCGGAAGAAACGCGTTTCACCGGATGCGGTAGAACCGGTCCGGCAGTTCCTTGCCCTGCACGTCGTCGAGACGTCCATCCACCGCCTCGCCCAGTGAAGCGAGACGATCGGCCGGGTGCGGGTGGGTTTTGAAGAGAAGCCCGGTGCGACCGTCCTTGGCAGGCAACGCCGCCATGTCCTGCAACACGCCCGGCAACCCCCAGGGGGTGTAGCCAGCCCGCGCCGCGTACACCAGGCCGATGCGATCCGCCTCGTATTCGGCATCCTTGTCGAGACCGCGCGCCATGATCTCCGCGCCGTTTCCGATCAGGTTCTGCACCGCCGGATCGCTGCCCCTGGCCTTGCTGCTGGCGACCTGTCCCAGCGCCCCGATCAGGCTGGATTGCTTGAGAACCTTGAGATGATGCTTCTGGGTGACATGGGCGATTTCATGCCCGAGCACCCCGGCCAGGTCGGCCTCGTTGTCGAGCAGGCGATACAGGCCCTTGGTCATGAAGATGTAGCCCCCCGGCGCGGCAAAGGCATTGATGTCATCGGTTTCGAGCACGCCGAAACGCCAGGTGACATCCTGGCGCCCGCTTTGCAGCGCCACCCAGTTGCCTACCAGATTGACGTAATTTTGCAGCTTGTCGTCGCGCACCAGTTGCACCGCGCCCAGCAGGTTGCCGGAAATCTGGCTGCCGATGCGGTTTTCCTCCTCCAACGTGTAATCGCCGAACAGGGCAAAGCCCAGCTGCGCCGCATCGACTTTCTGCCTGGCCGGAGGCGAACCGGTGGAGGCGCTTCGGGACGGCGCCTGCTGTGTCTGCTTATCCTTGTTCATATCCTGCTTGACGCGGTCTTCCAGAAACTTGCCCAGGTCGAAAGCGGCGGCCCCCCCGCTGAAGGAAACCAGCGAAACAGCCAATATCATCAGCCTTGTTTTCATCAGTCGTTCTCCCACGATGAAGATGATTGCTTGGCCAGGGGTTTGGGCAGATCCGGCACATCGACCGCGGCCAGGCCCGACTGGCTGGCAAAGCTTCTGGCCTGGCTGGGCGTCACTTTCATGGCGTCCAGGCGCGCCAGCTCGTCGGCATTGAATCTGGCACGCTTCAGATCTTCATCGTTCAGGCCTCGCAGGCCGGCCACGGCAACCACGCGACTGGGATCGGATTTGGTGGTGGCGGCTCCGACCACATCCCCCAGCCCGGCCCCGCCCAGTCCGCCCGCCCCGGCCCGCACCGAAAGCAGGCGGATCCAGCCGGTGGATTCGCCTGCCGTCACGCGCAGCCAGCCGCCCTGCTTGGCGAGGATCTCGACGCGGGCGCCCTTGGCGACATTGGCCGTCACTTTGGCACCCGCACCGGGCTGGCTGTAGAGCTTGTCGTTACGCAATACGGTTCCGGGGGTCGCCCAGGCGGAAGCTGACGCGGCGTACAGCATCAGCGCGATCGCCGGATTCAATAAAGCTTTCATCGTGTACCTCTCCATCTCACTGCAAAACTGTATGCCCCGCCGCCCGATGGCGCAAGCAGCCAATGGCACAAGCGCGCCGGACGGCGTTAAGATGCCGCCATGAATTTCCTCACGACCTCAATCGAATCGCTCGGCGCCAGGGTCGTCGGCTGGTTTGCCGTGTCGTACGGCATGCTGGCCTTTCTTGCCAG
>JAUPLV010000242.1 GCA_030836725.1 Pseudomonadota bacterium
GCTCAGCTTGCAGGCCACGTCGCCCAATGGGAAGGTTTCCGGGAACAGCTCCACGGTGACATCTTCCGCGCCGTGGCGCATCAGGTCGTCACGCGCCATGAACAGCAGGCGCGGCTGGCTGGTTTCCGCCTCGCGCCGCCATTTCTCGAACGCCGCGCCGTTGTATATGCCTTGCGGAATGCGCGCATCGAAGAAGCTGAACATGCGCTCCTCGTCCACCAACACATCGGGGCGGCGCGATTTGTGTTCCAGTTCGCGAATCTCTTCCACCAGTTTCTGGTTGTGGGCGAAGAACGGCGCGCGCGATTCGAATTCCCCTGCCACCAGCGCCTGGCGGATGAAAATCTCGCGCGACAGCCTGGGGTCGATCGGGCCGAAGTGCAGGCGCCGCTTGGGGTTGATCACCAGCCCGTAGAGCGACAGCCGCTCGAACGCCACCACCTGCGCCGGCGCTTTTTCCCAGTGCGGGTCGTAGTAGTGGCGCTTGAGCAGATGCGCGCCGACGCGCTCCACCCATTCCGGTTCGATCTTCGCCACGACACGGGCATACAGTCTGGCAGTTTCGGTCAGCTCGGCCGCCATCACCCATTTGGGATTTTTCTTGAACAGGACCGAACCGGGGAAGATCTGAAATTTTACTTCGCGCGCACCCTGGTAGTGGCCTTCTTCCGCCTTGACGCCAATATTGCCGAGCAGGCCGGCCAGCAAGGCGCGGTGGATTGCCTCGTAGTCGGCGGGGAGGCTGTTGAGCCGCATCTCCATCTCCGCCGCCAGACCGTGCAACTGTGCGTGGATCTCGCGCCACTCGCGCATGCGCACATGCGAGAGAAAATTGTCGTGGCATAGCTCGATCAGCTTGCGGTTGGATTTCTTGTGCTTGATCGCCTCGTCAAAGAATTCCCACAGTTTGAGGAAGCCCATGAAATCCGAGCGTTCGTCCTGAAACCGGCGGTGCTTGTCGTCGGCGCTGCCGGAGGCTTCCTGCGGGCGCATGCGCGGGTCGTCCACCGACAAGGCGGCGGCGATGATGAGCACTTCGCTCAGGCAGTTTTCCTGCTGCGCGGCCAGGATCATGCGGCCTATGCGCGGGTCAATCGGCAGCCTGGCCAGTTGCCGCCCAACCTGGGTCAGGCGGCGCGCGTCATCCACGGCGTTGAGCTCGCTCAGCAGCTGGTAGCCGTCGGTGATCATCTTCGGCAGCGGCGGGTCGATGAAGGGGAACACTTCGACCTCGCCCAGCTTGAGTGCCTGCATGCGCAGGATCACGCCTGCCAGCGAGGAACGCAGGATTTCCGGGTCGGTGAAGCGCGGCCGCGCGTTGAAATCCGCTTCGTCATACAGGCGGATGCATACCCCGGCGGCCACCCGGCCGCAGCGCCCGGCGCGCTGGTTGGCGGACGCCTGCGAGATGTTTTCCACCAGCAGCTGTTCCACCTTGTTGCGGTAGCTGTAGCGGTTGATGCGGGCGTAGCCGGGGTCGATCACATAGCGGATGCCGGGCACGGTGAGCGAGGTTTCCGCCACGTTGGTGGCCAGCACGATACGCCGCCCCACGCCGGTCTTGAATACGCGCTCCTGCTCGGCGGCGGACTGACGCGCGTACAGCGGCAGGATTTCAGTGTGCGGGGGGTGGTGCTTGCGCAGTGCTTCGGCGGTGTCGCGGATTTCGCGTTCGCCCGGCAGGAAGACCAGAATGTCGCCATTCGGTCCCAGCCGCGCCAGCTCGTCGGTGGCGTCCAGAATGGCGGCTTGCAGGGCGTCGTCCTGCGCGTCCTCGTCCTTGGCGTTGAGCGGGCGGTAGCGCACCTCCACCGGATACAGACGGCCCGATACCTCGATCACCGGCGCGCCATCAAAGTGGCGCGAGAAACGCTCGGCATCGATGGTGGCGGAGGTGACGATCAGCTTTAAATCAGGGCGGCGGGGCAGCAGCTGCTTGAGATAGCCGAGCAGATAATCGATGTTGAGGCTGCGCTCGTGTGCCTCGTCGATAATGATGGTGTCGTAGGAATCGAGGAAGCGGTCGCCCTGGGTTTCCGCCAGCAGGATGCCGTCGGTCATGACCTTGATGTAGCTGTGCTCGGACAACTTGTCCTGGAACCGTATCTTGTAACCCACCGCATGGCCCAGCTCGCCGCGCAGTTCGTGGGCCAGGCGGGATGCTACGGTACGCGCTGCGATGCGGCGCGGCTGGGTGCAGCCGATCAGCCCCTGGGCACCGCGCTTGAGCTCCAGGCAGATTTTGGGGATTTGCGTGGTTTTGCCGGAGCCGGTTTCACCACACAGGATGATGACCTGGTGCGCGTCGATGGCCGCCAGGATTTCCTCGCGCCGTTCCACCACCGGCAGCGCCTCCGGGTAGAGCGGCTTGGGCAGCTGGGCAAGTCGCTGGCGGGCGCGCTCGGCGGAGCGGGCGATGTCGTTCTCCAGCTGGCTGATGGCTGGCTCGACCGCTGCTTCACGTTCCAGTTTGCGCAGGCGGCCGAGCAGGCGGTGCCGGTCGGCGATCATGCAGGTGCTGATCGCCTCGGCCAGTTGCTGGATTTTTTGCGCGGCAGGCACCGGGCTATTTGTGGCGGAGGTAACGGGCATCATCAAATGTGCCAACCCATTCCGGGCGGAACACCACCATCAGCGTCAGGGCCATGCCGGTCAGCAGCGCTTCCGACCAGCCCAGCAGGATGTAGTAGGGCAGGTAGTTGGCGAGCAGGTAGGGCCAGCTGTAGGCGCCGGACATGCCCAGCAGCAGCGTCGAGGCCGCGCCGCTTGCCGCCATGGCCAGGGCGCCGCCAAAAAAACCGTTGACGAAAATGTAGACGAAAATGTGGTTGGGCAGTTTGCTGTCGGCGACACGGTAGATGGCGTGGCTCACCAGCACCGGCACCAGGATCATGCTCAGGCCATTGGCGGCCAGGCTGAACAGGCCGCTCTTGCCGGCCAGCGTCATGGCGGCCAGCACCAGGGTCAGGCCGAACAGGGACAGGCGCGGGCCGAACATCAGGGTCAGCGCGGTGGCGCCGAGCAGATGAAAATTC
>JAUPLV010000243.1 GCA_030836725.1 Pseudomonadota bacterium
CCGGCACCGGCATTCCTTCATACACCTCGGGCCGCGTGTAGTGCGGGCAATCCAGCAGCCCGGCCACAAACGAATCCTCGACCGCCGAGGCGTCGTCGTTCAATGCGCCCGGCAACTGCCGCACGCAGGCATCGACCAACGCCATCGCCGCGATCTCGCCGCCCGAAAGGACGAAATCGCCGATCGAAATCTCTTCATCGACGCAGCGTTCGATCAAACGCTCGTCGACCCCCTCGTAGCGCCCGCAGAGCAGTATCGCTCCCGGCGTCTCCGCCAGCCGCCGCACCCGCTCGTGCGTCAGCGGCGCGCCCTGCGGCGAGAGGTAAATCACCTTCGCTCCATCGCCGCGCGCAGCCTTCGCCGCGGCAATCGTCTGTTCCAGCGGCCCCGGCAGCATCACCATGCCCGGCCCGCCGCCATACGGCCGATCATCGACCGTCCGGTGGTTGTCCTCCGTCCGCTCGCGCGGGTTCCAGCACTCCAGCCGCCACAAGCCACGCTCCAGCGCCCGCCGCGTGATGCCCGACTGCGTCACCGCCGCGAACATCTCGGGAAACAGCGTGATCGCGTCGAAGCGCAGCATCACCAGTCTGCTTCCCAGTCGACGCGAACGACCCTGGCAGGGACATCCACCGCCTGAACCACCTGCGCGATGAATGGCAGCAAGCGCTCGGTCTTTCCTTCGCGCACCACCAGAACATCGTTGGCGCCGGTTTCGATCAGCTCGGCCACCGTGCCCAGCTTCACGCCCTGCGCATTCACCACATCGAGGCCGATCAGATCGGCCCAGTAATACTCGCCATCCCGTGGCTGCGGCAGCTCCTCGCGCGGCGCGGCAATGTAACTGCCGTCTATCGCCTCGGCTGCCGAGCGGTCACCGATGCCCCTGAGCTTGGCGACAAGGCCTTTGCCATGCGCCCGCAAGCCTTCGAGCTCGTAGCGTCGCCACTCGGTGCCATCGGGGTCGCGCCCCAGCCACAGTGCCGGCATTTCTCGCCATGCCGCCGGATCGTCACCCAGGGGCGACAGCTTGATCCAGCCCTGCACGCCGAACGGGGCGATGACTCGCCCCAATACCACCATCAGGCAGCGGGTTTGGCGGCGACCTGCTTGACGAGGCGGGCAGCGGTCGGCGACAGCTGGGCGCCGACGCCCTGCCAGTAGGCCAGACGCTCGGCGTTGACCACCAGGCCCTGCTCGTTCTCGGCAGCCACCGGGTTGTAGAAACCGATGCGCTCGACGAAGCGACCGTCGCGGCGGTTGCGCGAGTCGGTCACCACCATGTTGTAGAAGGGGCGCTTTTTGGCGCCGCTGCGGGCAAGTCGAATGACGACCATGATGTATCCCTTGAATTCTGAAAACGGAGTTTCGGCGGAAAACTGTCTTTCGGCGAAGGCCAGTGCCCGCATCAGCGGGCGTTACGCCAAAGCCAAAAAGCTGGCAATTATAACGGTTTCCCCAAGGAAAACAATCATCCGCCGATCAGCGGAACACTCCGGCGATGGTCGCCTGCACGGCCTCGGCCGCCGCGCGCGGGTCCGTCGCCTGGCGGATGGGGCGGCCGACCACGATGTAGTCGGCGCCGTTGTTGAAGGCCTGGGCCACGTCGACGGTGCGCTTCTGGTCGTCCGCCGGCCTGTTCTCGACCGGACGGATGCCCGGCGTGACCACCAGCAGCCGCTGCCCGAGCTCGCGCCGGATCATCGGTGCCTCCAGTCCCGAGGAGACGATGCCATCGACTCCGGTTTCGAGTGCGCGGCGCGCGCGCGACAGCACCAGTTTGTCGACGTCGCAGGCGAAGCCGAGATCGTCGAGGTCGCCGCGATCGAGGCTGGTCAGCACGGTCACGGCGAGGATCTTGAGCTCACCCTTGTCGCGCACCGCCGCTTCCATGATCGCCTGGTTGCCATGGACCGTGGCGAAGGTGGCGCCGCTGCCGGCCAGCGCCCGCACGGCGGAGCGGACGGTTTCCGGCACGTCGAAGAACTTGAGGTCGACGAAGACCTTCTTGCCTTGCGCCGTCAGCCATTCCAGCAGCTCGAAATAGCCGCCCGCCATGAAGAGCTCGAGGCCGATCTTGTAGAAGCTGACCGCGTCGCCAAGCTGCGTCACGAGGGCACGCGCCGCTGCGGCGTCGGCGACGTCGAGCGCGACGATCAGCCGGTCGCGGGCAGGAATGGGTTTATCCGACAAGAATTCGCTCACGGCCTTCTGCCTTCGGGTTGGGTGTTGCGACGGAACTGCGGAGATGGCGCCGTGGCCGGGGAGATGAAGCGCCGGATCGCTTGCCAAGTTTCCCGCATGAAATTTCCTGATGTTTGAAGCCTCGAATTCTACTAGAATCGAACGCGCTCCTTGGCTGGAAGCACCCTGCGGGGATCCCGCCGCGGTTCGTCCGTAAGCAGTTGAACGTTAGCACTCGCGCGATGGCCCAATCGATCGACCCTACCGTTTCATCACCAGCGCTCGACAGCGCACTCGCCTGGCTCGCCCAGCCACCGGCGGACGATCCGTTGCGCGATCTCGTGCCCCTGCGCAACCATCTCGCCGCGATCGACGACATGGGCGTGGCGCCGTTGCAGCTGCTGCGCATCCTCGAACTCTTCCAGCCGCGCGTCAACGCGGTCAATGCCGCGCTCAAGCCACTGCTGCGCGAGGCTTCGCTGCCCGTCGACCGCCGGCTGCGGATGATCTCGCAGGGCCTCCTCGATGTTCATGGCGGCATCGCCGCCGCCTATGACAAAGTAATGCGCGAGGCAGACGCCAATCGGCTGCAGAGCCTGCATCGCAATCCGACATCGCTGTGCTCGCTGGCCGTCAGCAACCTGTCGCAGCAAATGGAGGTTGCGCTGCTGATCTCGGCCCCGCCTCCGCCGGACATGTGGCGCAACGCCCAGACGATCTACCATTGGGCGATGGGGGCGACGCCGCACGACAGCACGCTGCCGGAGGGTGCCAACGCCGTCCTGCGCCAATTCAAGGCCATGCTGGCGCTGGCGGCGGCGCAACCCGAGAGCTTCACAC
>JAUPLV010000244.1 GCA_030836725.1 Pseudomonadota bacterium
ATGGAATTCCGCGAGTTAATGCACGAACAGCACAATATTCGTGCCATGGAGCAGCATTTCCGCGCAGATGGCCGCATTGACGCGCGCGAATTTCACCGTCTGGAGCGTGCCTTGGAGATAGCCAGCCGAAATATCCACGAAGAACGGCACGACCGGCAGGTGCGCTACGCTTACGGACACGCTCCCCGGTTCAACTAAACCTCTTGCCCAAGGAGCATGCAATGAAGAGCGCTTCCATCCTTCTCGCCCTCGCTGCGTGCGTGAGTGCAGGTCCCGTATTCGCCGACCCACCCAGGCACGCCCCCGCATACGGGTACGATAAAAAAGACCGCGATCATGAGCGCGACGACGACCGCAAAAAACCCAAAAAAGCCAAGCACTACACCGGCAAAAGCGGTGTGGTCTACGTGCGGGACTACGGCGTTTCGAGTGGTCGCTGCAACCGCGACGAAATTGGCGCGGTCATCGGTGGCGTAACCGGCGCCGTCATCGGTGGCCGTGTCGCTGACCGCGAGGATCGTGTCGTCGGCATGGTGGTCGGCGGCGTGCTCGGCGCGGTGCTCGGCCACGCCATCGGCGACAGCATGGACGACCGCGACCGCGCCTGTATCGGCCATACACTCGAACTGGGTCGCCCCGGCGTGCCGGTGGTGTGGCGCAACAGCGGCCATCATTACCACTTCACCCCGCGCGGCGATGCGCGCGGCGGTTGTCGCTACGCCACGCTGGTGGTGGATGGGCGCAGACCGCACGAGGTGCTGGCCTGCCCGGCCGGGCGCGGGGAGTGGACTTTCCGCCATTACTGAGTACCGGGTAGCCGCAGGGCCCGCACGCCAAGCCTGTTAGAATCCCGGCTTTGCGTCCTGGCCCTGTTTGGGGCGACACCATGTCTGCACTCAAAAACGATACCTTTTTACGCGCACTGATGCGCCAGCCCACCGACTACACGCCCATGTGGCTGATGCGCCAGGCGGGCCGCTATCTGCCGGAATATAACGCCACCCGCGCCCGTGCCGGCGATTTTCTCACCCTGTGCAAAACGCCCGATCTGGCGACCGAAGTCACGCTGCAACCGCTGGCGCGCTATCCGCTCGACGCCGCCATCCTGTTTTCCGACATTCTCACCGTGCCCGACGCCATGGGACTGGGGCTGTACTTTGCCGAAGGCGAAGGCCCGCGTTTCGAGCGCCCGTTGCGCGACGAATGGGAAATCCGCGATCTGTCCGTGCCCGACCCCAACGACAAGCTCGGCTACGTGATGGATGCCGTCAGAAGCATCCGCCGCGCACTGGACGGTTCGGTGCCGCTGATCGGCTTTTCCGGCAGCCCGTATACGCTGGCCTGCTACATGATCGAAGGTGGCGGCTCGACCGACTACCGCCACATCAAGACCATGCTCTACAGCCGCCCCGACCTGCTGCATCGCATTCTCGACATCAACACCCAGGCGGTCACCGCCTACCTCAACGCCCAGATTGAAGCCGGCGCGCAGGCGGTGATGATTTTCGATTCGTGGGGCGGCAGCCTCACCCCGCACGCCTACAAGGAATTCTCGCTGGCCTACATGGAGCGCATCGTCGCCAGCCTGATCAAGGAACGCGAAGGCCGAAAAGTGCCCAGCATCGTCTTCACCAAAGGCGGCGGCAACTGGCTGGAAGCGATCGCATCGATCGGTTCCGACGCCGTCGGCCTCGACTGGTCGACCGACATTGGCGAAGCCCGTCGCCGGGTTGGCGACAAGGTCGCACTGCAAGGCAACCTTGATCCCTCCGCCCTGCACGGCACGCCGGACAGCATCCGCAGCGAGGTTGCGCAGATTATCCAAGGATTCGGCAATCACCCCGGCCACGTTTTCAACCTCGGCCATGGCATTTCGCAGTTCACCAATCCGGACAACGTCAGCGTCCTGGTCGATGCGGTGCACAGCCAGAGCCGCGCGCTGCGTGGGCAAGGAAAAAATTGAGCATCTCGAAGTTCACTTCGAAAAACCCGATCTTTTCCGCTGTAAAAATCAGCTTTTCAAACGTGGCCGGACTGGCCACCATGACGCCACTTCCAACTTTTTGGGGCAATACACCATGAAACGAATTCTGATCAGCTTGTTTGCCGTTTTTATCGGCTTTGGTCTGGCCACCCACGATGCCGAGGCCAAGCGCATGGGCGGCAGCAAGTCCTTTGGTATGCAGCGCAGCGCGCCCGCCAAGCAGAATGCCGCACCCGCGCCCCAGCAAGCAGGCACAGCGCCAACGGCAGCCCCGAAAAGAAACAGCTGGATGGGCCCGATTGCCGGCCTGGCCGCGGGACTGGGTCTGGCTGCGCTGTTTTCGCACCTGGGGATGGGCGAAGAAATGGCCAATTTCCTGATGCTGGCACTGCTGGCCATGGCCGCACTGATGCTGTTCCGCGCCTTCGCACGCCGCAATGCCCCTGCCACGCCGGCCATGCAATACGCCGGCCAGTCGGCTGACCGCACCAACTCCGCCGCGATGTTCGATGCGACACCGGCTGCAATGGGTGGCCACGCCACCGCGAACGCCTTCCCGCCCGGATTTGATGCCGACGCCTTCGCACGCGAAGCCAAGCTCAACTACATTCGCCTGCAAGCCGCTTTTGATGCGGGCAATCTGGACGATCTGCGCGCATTCACCTCGCCCGAAGTCTTTGCCGAGGTCCGCATGCAACTGACAGAGCGTGGCGACGCCGCTCAAACCACCGATGTGATGACCCTGAGTGCCGACGTGCTGGAAGCCGTCGATGAAGACAATCGCCACATCGTCAGCGTACGGTTTACCGGGTTGATTCGCGAAGACGCCGATCAGGCTGCCCAGCCACTCGATGAAATCTGGCACCTGACCAAGCCAATCAACGGCCAGGGTGGCTGGATCGTCGCCGGAATTCAGCAACAATAAGCTTGTAAAACATAGAGTTGCGCCCCAACAGGGGGCGCAATCAAGCGTATTTCCTGGAATAGAAGCGTTAACTTATGCACAGTTTTAACGCAAGGGAACTTTTTTTGTGTCAAG
>JAUPLV010000013.1 GCA_030836725.1 Pseudomonadota bacterium
AAACCCCTGGCGGAACTCGGCGTCGCCGACATCCGCGGCGCAATCGTCAAATTGCGCGGCAGAGGCCTGGCGGCGGCGAGCGTGGCGCGCCATTTGTCGAGCTGGCGCGGGTTTTACGGTTTCGCCTGCCGCCGCCTCGGCTACACGGGCAATCCGTGCACCGGGCTGCGCCCGCCCAAGGCGGGAAAGCGCCTGCCGCAACCGCTGACGCCCGACGCCTGCACCCAGTTGCTCGATACACCCGACGCCTCCGATAACGCCCTGGCCGCCCGCGACCGCGCCATGTTCGAACTGTTCTATTCGTCCGGCCTGCGCCTGTCGGAGCTGACCGGGCTCGATCTCGACGACGTCGACCTGCGATCCGGCGAAGCCAAGGTCACCGGCAAGGGACGCAAGACCCGCATCGTGCCGGTCGGGCGGCAGGCGTTGACTGCCATCGCCGCCTGGCTGCCGCTGCGGCTGCCGCTCATGTCCCGCGGGGACGGTATCCCCGGGGAGGACGGCGACACCCCGGCGCTGTTCGTCAGCCGTCGCGGCACCCGCCTCACCCCGCGCAGCGTGCAGCTGAGGCTCGACCGCTGGGCCTTGCAGGCGGGACTCGGCCAGAACGTTCACCCGCACATGCTGCGCCATGCGTTCGCCACCCATCTGCTCCAGTCATCGGGCGACCTGCGCGCGGTGCAGGAGATGCTCGGACATGCCAGCATCAGCACCACGCAGGTCTACACCCACCTCGACTGGCAGCACCTTGCCAAGGTGTACGACCAGACGCACCCGCGCGCGCGCAAGAAGTCCTGAACGCGCGGCGGCCGTTCAGACGATGATCGTGCCAGCCGCGCCTTCCGCCGGCTCCGGATAGCGCATCTTCAGGCCTTCCAGCGCCTCGATCAGCAGGCTGGACACCATCAGGTTGCGCGCCAGTTTGTTGTTGGCGGGGATCACATGCCAGGGGGCGTGCCCGGTGCTGGTGGCGGACAGCGCCGCTTCGTAGGCCTTCATGTAGCCGCCCCACTGCGCGCGCACGGCGAGATCGCCGGGCTGGAATTTCCATTGCTTTTGCGGATTGTCGCGGCGTTCTTCCAGACGCTTTTTCTGCTCGTCCTTCGAGATGTGCAGATAGAACTTGAGGATCGTGACGCCGGTTTCCGCCAGCATGCGTTCGAAGTCGTTGATCTGGCGATAACGCCGCTTGCATTCGGCCGCATCGATCCAGCCGTTGACGCGGGTAATCAGCACGTCCTCGTAGTGCGACCGGTTGAAGATGGCGATCTCGCCCGCCCCCGGAACATGATGATGCACGCGCCACAGGTAGTCGCGCGCCAGTTCGTACGGCGTCGGCGACTTGAAGCTCGCCACCCGCACTCCCAGCGGATCGACTCCCTGAAACACATGGCGGATGGTGGAATCCTTGCCGGCGGTATCCATCGCCTGCAGCACGATCAGCAGCTTGTGCCTGCCCTCCGCGTACAGCAGCTCCTGCAGCGTTTCCAGCTTCTCCCGCTGTTCATCGAGCCGTTCGCGTGCATCCGATTTATCCTTGCCGATGATGTCGGCATCGTCGGCGTCCCATTTCGACAGATCGACCCTGGCGCCGGGCGCAATGCGGGTAGCGGCAGGCTTCACAGGCCCTCCTTCGGTGGAATCAGGCTTATCCAGTCGCCCAGCGCCAGGCGGATTTCATCGAGCGTGAGATGCCGCATCGACATCCTGTTTCCGGGCGCCATCGGGTTCCAGGCGCAGGTCATGCCGCGCAGATCCGGCTGCGCCGGGTCGCGCAGGCGAAACTCGGTGATGAAGTACAGGAAGCTCGGATCGCCCTCGTCGTCGCCAACCTGCGTCCTGATCAGCGGCGACTTCGCCGCGGCGCTGACCGGATTGACGCGGCGCGTCACCCGCCGCACTTCGAAGCGCCCCGGATGCAGGATCTGCGGCTCGGCGCGCACCGTGTCGAGCTCGACCACGCAGAACGGATCGTGCTCCTGCACGCTGTTGCGCGGAACGATGCGGCCGTACTGCAACCGCACCGTCGCAGCGTCGGCCGGAATCGTCAGCGGCCGGTTCAGTTGCGCCGCCCAGCCGGTCGAATACGCGTAATACGGCGAGGCCGGATCAGCCGACTGCAGCCCCGCGCATCCGCCCAGCAGCAGCATTCCAAGCAGTGCAAAAGTTCTCATCGCGCCTCCATGCAACCTGAATCGTTCGCCCGGCTAGCCGGGCTTAACGCGGAACCACGCCGCATACAGCGCCGGCAGGAAAAACAGCGTCAGGAAGGTCGCCGCGATCAACCCGCCCATCACCGAGACGGCCATCGGCCCCCAGAAAATCGAGCGCGACAGCGGGATCATCGCCAGCACCGCGGCTGCGGCCGTCAGGCTGATTGGGCGCATCCGCCGCACCGTCGATTCGATGACGGCATCCCACTGCGACAGGCCACGGTCGATGTCCTGCCGGATCTGATCGACCAGGATCACCGAGTTGCGCATGATCATGCCGGCCAGTGAAATGATCCCCAGCAGCGCGACGAACCCCATCGGCTGGCCGCTCACCAGCAGCGCGATCGCCACCCCGATGAGGCCGAGCGGCGCGGTCAGCACCACCAGCATCGAGCGGGAAAAACTGCCGAGCTGCAGCATCAGCAGGGTGAGCGTGGTGATCACGATCAGCGGCCACGAGGCGCCGATCGCAGCGTTCGCCTTGGCGCTGTTTTCCACGGGACCGCCGATTTCCAGGCGGAAACCGGGGGGCAGCTGCGCCTTGAAGCGGGCGACCTGCGGCGCGATGGCGTCGATGATGCTGGCGGGCTGGGTTTTGCCGACCGGATCGCCGCGCACCGCGATGGTCGGCAGGCGGTCGCGCCGCCAGATCACGCCGTCCTCGAACACCGGGTGAAACGAAGCGATTTGCCCCAGCGTCACGCTTTGTCCGTTGAAACGGCCGATGGGCAGGGACTTCAGGGCATCGATGTCGCGATGTTCATCGCGCGGCGTGCGCAGCACCACGTCGATCAGCAGATCGTCCTCGCGGAACTGGACGACCGTCGTGCCCGAAAGCTGCAGCGCCGCCAGCCGGCCCACCTCGTTCGAACTCAGGCCCAGCGCCTTGATCTTGTCCTGGTCGAGCTGCGCCCTGACCGCCAGCGATTGCGCGTTCCAGTCCAGGTTCACCGCCGTCACCTGCGGCTGCGCGGCGAGAATTTCACGCAGTTTTTCGGCCTCGATTTTCAGCCGCGGAATGTCGCTCCCGGAGAGCCGGTACTGCACCGGATAACCCGATGGCGGTCCGTATTCGAAACGCACCGCGCGCCCGCGCACATTGGGAAAATCGGTCTCGAACAGCCGGCGAATGCGGGCGAGTTCGCGCTCGCGGGCCGGCACATCCCGTGCGATCACCACCAGCTGCGCAAAGTTGCGGTTGGCCAGCCGCTGGTCCAGACCCAGCACGAAGCGCGGCGCGCCCTGTCCGACGTAGTTGACCACGTGCGCCACATCCTCGTCCTGCCGCAGCAGGGTTTCAAGCTTGACCGCTTCGGCATGCGTGGCCTCGTAGGAGGCCCCTTCCGGCAGCCATAGTTCAATCAGGATTTCCAGGCGGTCGGACTGCGGAAAGAACTGTTTCTCGACCCGCTGCATCGCCGCCACGCCGACCGCCAGCGCGGCGATCGTGAGCGCGATCACCGTCCAGCGCCGCCCCACGCACCAGGTCACGGCAGCGCGAAAGCGCCGGTAAAACGGCGTCAGATATGCCGCATTTTCGTCGGTCACGCGATGGGTGGGCTTCAGCAGCACATAGCCGAAATAGGGCGTGGCGATCACCGCCACCAGCCAGGACGACAGCAGTGCGATTGTCGTCACCGCGAAAATCGCAAAGGTGTATTCGCCCACGGTGGACTTGGCCAGCGCGATCGGCAGAAACGCGGTGGCGGTCAGCAGCGTGCCGGTTAACATGGGAAAGGCGGTGGACTGGAAAGCGTAGGTGGCCGCCTCGAAGCGCCCCCAGCCGGCTTCGAGCTTGTGCGCCATCATCTCGACCGCGATGATGGCGTCGTCGACCAGCAGGCCAAGCGCGATGATGAGCGCGCCGGTGGAAATGCGGTGGAGATCGATATTCAGGAACCACATCGCGGTGAAGGTGATCGCCAGCACCACGGGAATGGACAGCGCCACCACCAGTCCGGCGCGCCATTTCAGCGCCAGGAAGGTCACCGCCAGGACGATGGCGACGGCTTCGGCGAAGGCTTTCATGAACAGCCCCACCGCGTTCCGCACGATTCGGGGCTGGTCGTGGATCTGCTGGATTTCCAGACCGACCGGCAGGGTCTTCCGCAGCGCCTCCATCGCCGCCGCGACTTCGCGCCCCATCGCCAGCACGTCGCCGCCGCCGGCCAGCGAGACGCCGAGCAGCACCGCGGGCTCGCCCTGCGAACGGATTTCGCTGGCGGGCGGATCCTCGTAGCGCCGCGTCACCTCGGCGATATCGCCCAGCCGCAGGCTGCGGTCGCCGACGCGAATGACGGTTTCGCGCAGGCGCTCGACCTCGGTATACGGTCCAGACGTCCTGAGCGGGATCGACAATACCGCATTGTCCACCCGTCCGCTCGCCACCACGCCGTTCTGCTCCTGCACCGCCTGCATGATCTGCCGCGGGGTAAACCCGAGGCTGGCGAGCTTTTGCGTAGGGATCTCGATGTAGATCTTTTCCGGCACGACGCCAAACAGCTCGACCTTGCCGACATTGGGCAGCCGCCGAACTTCGCGCTGCGCGTCTTCGGCGACGCGGCGCACCTCGGCGCGGCTGAAACCGTCGCCGGTGAAAGCGTAAATCGAGCCGAAGGTGTCGCCGAATTCATCGTTGAAGAACGGTCCCTGCATGCCGGCCGGCAACTGCGATTTCAGGTCGCCGATCTTCTTGCGGATCTGGTACCACGCGGTCGCCACGTCACGGCCGCGCACGGTTTCCTTGATGTTGACGAAAAGCGCGGTCTCACCCGGCTTGGCGTAGCTCTGCACGAAATCCAGCTCGGGCATTTCCTGGAGCTTTTTCTCGATCCGCTCGGTCAGCTGCTCCGACACTTCCTGCGCGGTCGCCCCCGGCCACTGCGCCTGGATCAGCATGGTCTTGAACGTGAACGGCGGATCCTCGGCCTGGCCCAGATGAAGATAAGAGCGCATCCCCACCAGCAGGATCAGGATGACGAAAAAGCCCACCAGCGCCGGATGTTCGATCGCCCAGCGCGACAGGTTGCCGCGGCCGGGAACAAAGTGCGGCAACTTCACCAATGGCGGCGTTTCGCTCATGGCTGCGCCGACTGGATCAGGCGGACACGCTGCCCCGGCGCCAGCTTGTGCACCCCCGCGGTCACCACCCATTCGCCGGCGGCCAGTCCCGACACGACGGTTGCCCGCTCGCCATTGAATGCGCCGAGCCGCACGCCGCGAGCCGCGACTTTTTCGGCCTGCCGATCGACCACCCACACCTGCGGCTGGCCATTGATCTTGAACAACGCGCTCTGCGCCACGGACAAGCCGGGCGCGGCCTCCCGGCTCGTCTCCACCGTTGCGGTCATGCCGAGCTTCACCGCGGCATCGGGCTGCAGCAGACTCACGCGCGCGCTGTAGGTGCGGCTGGCCGGATCGGCCATCGGCGACAGTTCGCGCAGCTTCCCCGGGTAAACTTTGTCCGGCTGCGCCCATAGCCGAACGCTCATGATTTTGGCCGAACGCAGGTCGGCGAGCGCGTTTTCCGGCACGTCGATGCGCGCCTCCAGTTCGCCGGTGCGCGCCAACTGGAGCAGCGGCTGCCCGGCCGCCACCACCTGCCCGGTCTCGAAGGCAAGCGCGGTCACCACGCCGGCATGCGGCGCGGTCAGCCGGGTATAGTCCTGCTGATTGCCCAGGCGGGCTGCTTCGGCGCGAAGTTGCAGCACCCGCGCCAGCGCCGCATCGGCCGCGGTTTGTCGGCGGTCGAGCTCGGCCTGGGCAATGAAGTTTTGCGCGCGCAAGTCCGCAAACCGCTGCAGGTCCTGCCGCGCCAGCTTCGCCTCGGCCTCGGCAGCGGTCAACTGCGCCAGCACCGCGCTCACCGCCAGCGCATAATCCTGCGGATCCAGCGTGGCGATCGCCTGGCCCGCCATCACCTGCGTGCCGACCTCGACCTGGCGGGCGCTGACCCGGCCGGCCACGCGAAAAGCCAGAGTGGTCTCATGGCGCGCGCGTATTTCGCCCGCGTAAAGGCCAGGCATGTTCGCTTGCGTGAGCGCGACTTGCTCGACGCGCACCGGTCGGATATCGTCGGGCGGCGGCGCGGATTCACGACCGCAGCCGGCGAGCATGGCAACAATGGCTAACAGGGGTATATAGGGCTTCATCCCTTTATTATCATGTAATCATGAGCGGAATGGCACATACCTGAAGCCCGCCCACCGCCTGCCGGGTTGCACCTTTGGCGCATGACGTTCAGACTGCTGCCCTTCGCGCCGGGGATATCCGGCGGTTAATTCTTTTTTGTTCGATTCACGGAGCGTCTTGATGCCCGCATCAGCCAAAACCCTCACCGAAGCCGCGCTGCTGAAAATGCCGGCTTCCGCCTACATGAACGCCGATCAGCTGGCCTTCTTTCGCAACCGACTGGAAGCGCTGCGCGACGAAATGCTCAACAATGCCGCCGACACCGGCGAGCATCTGAAAGAGAACGAAAACTTCGCCGACCCCAACGACCGCGCCACGGTGGAAGAGGAGCACATGCTGGAGCAGCGCGTGCGCGACCGCGAACGCAAGCTGCTGAAAAAGATCAACACCGCGCTCACCCGAATCGAGAGCGGCGAATACGGCTGGTGCCTGGAAACCGGCGACCCCATCGGACTGGCGCGCCTGCTGGCGCGCCCCACCGCCGAATATTCGATCGAGGCGCAGGAACGACACGAGAAGATGGAAAGGCTGCGCGCCTGAGTTCCGCACCTGCTTCACCGAACGCGCCAGAGGACCCCGATCCGCGTCGCGCTGAAGCCCCGCCAGCCGGGATGGCGTCGGATGCGCCGCTGCCCATCACCCTGCTGACCGGCTTTCTGGGCAGCGGCAAGACCACGGTTCTGAATCACCTGGTCCGCAACTTGCCGCGCACCGCCATCCTGATGAACGAGTTCGGCGAGGTCGCGCTCGACCACCAGCTGCTACAAAGAATGGAAGGCCCGATGGCGGTGCTTTCCGGCGGCTGCGTCTGCTGCACCATTTCCGGAAGCCTGTCGCCAACGCTGAAAAACCTCTGGATGGCCCGGCGGAAAGGCGATATTCCGCCGTTCGAGCGCGTCATCATCGAAACCACCGGCATCGCCAATCCGGCGCCCGTGCTCGACAACCTGCTGCACGATAACTGGGTGCGCGCGCGCTTCCGCCTCGACGGCGTGGTCACCACAGTCGATGCCCTGTTCGGCATGGGCCAGCTGGACGAGCACTTCGAGGCGGTCAAGCAGGTGGCGGTGGCCGACCGGCTGCTGCTGACCAAGACCGACCTCGCCCCCGCCGATGGCGTGGCGGCGCTGCGCGAGCGGCTTGCGGCGCTCAATCCAGCCGCCGATATCGTGACCGTGACGCACGGCGAACTCAATCCCGCGTCGATCCGGAACCTGGGGCTGTGGGATGCCGAAACCCGGTCGCCGGATGTCGAGCGCTGGCTCAAACCGCGGCGCTACCAGCCCGCCAGCGCCGGCAGGCTCGGGGGCAAACCCGCAACCGCTTTGCACGACGCCCGTATCCAGGCCTTCTCGGTGGTGCTCGATGCGCCGCTCGACCGCTACGGGCTGCAGTCCGCGCTTTCCATGCTCACTTCGTTCCGCGCCGAAAACCTGCTGCGCTTCAAGGCGATCGTCAACCTGCAGGGCGAGCCGCAGCCGGTGGTGCTGCATGGCGTGCAGCACGTGCTGTATCCGGAGGTGAAACTCGATGCCTGGCCGGACGACGATCATCGCAGCCGCTTCGTCTTCATCGTTCGCGACCTCGAACCCGCTTTCGTCGCCAGACTGCTGTCCGATTTTTCCGGCGCGGCCCAAGTCCATGGCGGGGCGGCGCCATGAATCCAGCGCAAAAACTGCTGGTCGGTTTGATTCGCGTGTACCAGCTGGCGCTCTCGCCCTGGCTGGGCCGGCAGTGCCGCTACCTGCCGACCTGCTCGGAGTACGGCAAGGAAGCCATCGAAAAGCACGGTGCGCTCAAGGGCGGCTGGCTCGCCGCCAAACGCATCGGCCGCTGCCGCCCCGGCTGCAGCCACGGCTACGACCCGGTGCCTCCGGTCGATCCGCCCAGGCAGTAGAATTCGACTCATGCAATCGCGCCGCCTGCTTTCCTGGCTATTCGCGCTGACCCTGTTGTTCGGTCAGGCGGCGGCGTTCGCGCATGCGATAGGACACTCGCACAAGCACGATGCCGGGGCGCCCGAGCCGGTGTGCGAGGTGTGCGTGGCACAAGCCAGCTTCGGCGGTTCCGTCCCGGTTTCGGCATATACGCCTCCCGTTCAGGCGGCCTCTTGTCAGCAGCCGCCAGCCAGGGCGGAAGCTGCGCCGCCGCCCCGCTCGATTCGCGCCCCCGCCCGCGCGCCCCCCACTCCCGCCTGAATCCGCCCTCACGTCGGCCACGCTCGCGGAGCGTCGCCGGCGGCGTTTTCATTGTCGATGGAGTCCACCCATGTTACGTCCCTCCTTGCTGGCTGCCGCCCTGGCGGCAGCCTTCCCCGCCTTTGCCAACCCCGACCTCGACACCCTGCGCGCCGAACTGCAGGAGATGCGGGCCACGTATGAGGCGCGCATCCAGTCGCTGGAAGCGCGCCTGGAGCAAACCGCAGCCCGTGCGACGGAAACGGCGCCCCCCGAAAATCCCTCGCAAGCCTCGGCGGATTCCCGTTTCAATCCGGATATTTCGCTGATTCTGCAGGGCGGATACGCGCATCTCGACGACATCGGCGAGCGCCCTATCGGCGGCTTCCTGCCAGCCGGTCACGACCACGGCGCCGCCCGCGGTTTCTCGCTCGACCACACCGAACTGGCGATGTCGGCCAGCGTCGACCCGTATTTCAACGGCTACTTCAATCTGGCCCTGCTCGACGAGGCGGTGGAAATCGAGGAAGCCTGGGTCCAGACCAGCAGTCTCGGCAACGGCTTCTCGCTCAAGGGCGGGCGTTTCCTGTCCGGCCTCGGCTATCAGAACGAAAAACACCCGCACGCCTGGGATTTCGCCGACAACAACCTGATGTACCGCGCACTGTTCGGCGAGGCCTACGGCAACGACGGCGTGCAGATGAAATGGGTGGCGCCGACCGAGCTTTTCATGGAGTTCGGCGCCGAAGCGGGGCGCGGCGCGAATTTTCCCGGCACCGACCGCAACCAGAACGGCATCGGCAGCAGCGTCCTGTTCAGCCGCTTCGGCGGCGATCTCGGCATCTCGAACAGCTGGCGCGGCGGGCTGTCGTATCTCGCCGCCAAAGCCAGTGAGCGCGAGGGCGAGCTGGAAGACATCCTCGACGAGCATGCCGAAACCCTGTTTACGGGCACAAGCAAAACCTGGGTGGCTGACTTCGTCTGGAAGTGGGCGCCGGATGGCAACGCCCGCGAGCGCAGCTTCAGCTTCGCCGGTGAATACTTCCGGCGCAGCGAACGCGGCAGCCTGCTGTGCGAGAGCGCCACGCCCGACGGCGCATGCTTTGGCATGGAAGACGCCTACCGCTCGCGCCAGTCCGGCTTCTACGCGCAAGGCGTGTATCGGTTCATGCCGCGCTGGCGCACCGGTTACCGCTATGACCGGCTCGATCCGGGAACGGTCTATTTCGGCGGCAACAACGCCTACCTGATGGCATCGGAACACAAGCCGACACGGCATTCGCTGATGCTCGATTACTCACCCTCCGAGTTCTCGCGCCTGCGCCTGCAATATTCGAAGGACAGATCGATGCAGGACCTGAGCGAGAATCAGTGGTTCGTGCAGTACATTCACAGCCTGGGCGCGCACGGCGCCCATAAATTCTGAGGCGGCGCCATGAAACGATTGCTTGCCTCATTCCTCTTGTGGCTGCCCCTCTGCGCCCACGCCGGCTTGAACGTGTTTGCCTGCGAACCCGAATGGGCGGCGCTGGCCCATGAAATCGGCGGCCTTGATGTCAGGGTGTATTCCGCCACCGCCGCCTTGCAGGATCCGCACCGCATCGAGGCGAAACCCAGCCTCATCGCGCAGATGCGGCGCGCCGACCTGCTCGTATGCACCGGTGCGGAGCTGGAAACCGGCTGGCTACCGGTACTGCTGCGCGAGGCTGGAAACGGCCGGGTGCAACCCGGTCGGCCGGGTTACTTCGAGGCGGCCCGCTGGGTGGCAATGATCGAACAACCCGCGTCAATCGACCGCTCGCAGGGCGATGTCCACGCCGCCGGCAACCCGCATATCCACACCGACCCGCGCAATATCGCCCGGGTCGGCACGGCGCTGGCAAAGCGCATGGCCGAACTCGACCCGGATTCCGCCGCCGCCTACCAGGCCCGCTGGAAGGACTTTTCCGCGCGCTGGAACGCGGCGATCGCCCGCTGGGAAGTGCGCGCGGTGCCGTTGCGGAATATGCCGGTCGCGGTGCAGCACAGGTCTTTCAGCTATCTGCTGGCCTGGCTGGGAGTGACCGAAGTCGCCGTACTCGAGCCCAAACCCGGGGTCGAACCCTCGGTCGCCCATCTGGCACGGGTGGCCGCGCAGTTGCGGACCACGCCTGCCCGCGCGGTGCTGCGCGCCGTGTACCAGAGCCCGCGCCCGGCCAACTGGCTTGCCGATCGCGCCGGCATTCCGGCGCTGGCGCTGCCCTACACCGTGGGCGGCAACGCGCGCGCGGCGGATCTGTTCGGCCTGTTTGACGACACGCTTGACCTGTTGCTGAAAACCGCGCCATGAACCCCGCCGCATTCGATCCAACCCTGCTGTTGTGGCCGTTCATCGCCGGCCTGCTGGTGCTGGCCACCCACGTTCCGCTGGGACGCCGGATTCTGGCGCGCGGCATCATTTTTCTCGACCTGGCGGTGGCGCAACTTGCCGTGCTCGGCGTGGTCGCGGCCCATGCGCTGGGGTTCGCCGACTCCGGCGGGGGAACCCAGCTGGCCGCAGCCGCGGCCGCGCTGGCCGGCGCCGCGGCGCTGGCGGAATGCGAGCGGCGCTGGCCGGATATCCAGGAAGCCCTGATCGGCTCCACCTTCGTGGTGGCGGCGAGCGCGGCCGTGCTGCTGCTGGCGGGCGATCCGCACGGCGGCGAGCATCTGTCGGCCTTGCTGAGCGGGCAGATATTGTGGGCTAGCCCCAGCGAGGTCATGGCGATCGGCTCGCTGTATGCGCCGTTGCTGGCGCTGTGGGCATGGCGTGGCGTCCGCCTCGGCACGCGGGGTTTTTATCTGCTGTTTGCGCTGGCCATCACCGCCTCGGTGCAGCTGGTCGGCGTCTATCTGGTATTCGCAAGCCTGATTCTGCCGGCGCTGGCGGTGCGGAGGATGCCGGAACGCGCGGGATTCCTCGCTGGCTGGGGGCTGGGTGCACTCGCGTTCGCGGCGGGACTGGCCGCCTCCGCGCGCTTCGACTGGCCGGCGGGTCCGGCCATCGTCATCGCGCTGGCCGTCATGGCCCTGCTTGCCAGTCGCGTGCCATGGGTTGCCGTTATTGGCCAGCAGCGCTAGTATTCGCCACCGCAAACCAGTTTTTGTGCTTATATTTCTTCTGTGGCTTTATCTTTCTTCAAAAAAAGCAAGGACAAGACACCGGCCCCGGCTCCAAAGCCCGCGGCTGAGGAGCATATTGAGCCGGCAACCCTGATGACCCTGGGGACGAACCTGCCGGGCGGCGGCATCGTGGTGGAAGAAAGCAGCGGCGCGCCCGAATCGCCGGTGGACGAAGCAGCCATTCTGTATGCCAGCAACCAGCCCGACATGGCCGAAAGCCTGTTGCGGACCCATCTGGCAACGGGCGACCTCCGCGCCTGGCACATGCTGTTCGACCTTTACGCCATTCAGAACCGCGAAAAGGAATTCGAGCAACTGGCGCTGGATTACGCCAGACGCTTTGAAAGCTCGCCGCCCGTCTGGAAAAAAATCGGGGGCAACGGCGCTTCCAGCAAACCCCAGCAAGCACAAGCCGCAAGCCTCGAATTGCCCGGCCTGTTGAACAAGAGCACGGTAGCCACCCTGCGAGATGGCATCGCCGCCGCCGCCAGGAATGCCGTAGTACGGATCGACTTCTCGCGCATCGAAATGGCCGACGAAGCGGGCGCGGACGAGTGCGCGCAAGTCCTGAGTTCGGCGCGCAAAGCCAGGCGCAAGTTGCAGGTTAGCGGCGTCGACCGACTCATCGCCCTGCTACAGGACCTCAATCGCGCCACCCACAGCCGGGCTGCGCATTGGCTGCTGCTGCTGGAGCTATATCAAACGCTCGGCCAGCAGGAGCTGTTTGATGACCTGGCTGTGGACTACGCTGTGCGTTTCGAGGTGTCGCCCCCTTCCTGGAGCGAGGTGCAGGCGGCCGAGGTGGTGCAGGCCCAACCCGCCGAACCCGAGGACGACAGCCTGCGCCTGACCGGAGAAATAGCCCCGGACAACGGCGCACTGAAACAATTCAGCAGCTATGCCGCCTCCCACAGCACAATCCTGGTCGACCTGTCGCAAGTCACCCGCGTCGATTACTCCAGTGTCGGCCAGCTGCTCGGCGTGCTCATGGAGAGCCTGGGCAGCGGCAAGAGCGTAACGCTGCGCGGCCACAATGCACTCATCCACGAACTATTCCGCGTCATGGGCATCGACCAGCTGGCGCAACTGATCCCCCACCACCCCTGCTAAAACCCGCACAGGCCCACAGGCCGCGGGGCTCGACTTGCGCGTCCATGCAGGGCGCCACCCGTCCCGATCCGGGCGTCATTTATAATCGACCCATGGAACAATATCGCGGCACCACCATTCTTTCCGTTCGTCGCGGCCATGAGGTCGCCCTCGGCGGCGACGGCCAGGTCACGCTCGGCAACATCGTCATCAAATCGACCGCACGCAAGGTTCGGCGCCTGTATCAGGAAAAAGTGCTGGCCGGATTCGCCGGCGGCACCGCCGACGCCTTCACCCTGTTCGAACGCTTCGAGGCCAAGCTCGACAAGCACTCCGGACATCTGCTTAGAAGCGCGGTCGAACTCGCCAAGGACTGGCGCACCGACCGCATGCTGCGACGGCTCGAAGCCATGCTGGCGGTGGCCGATCGCGAGTACTCACTGATCATCACCGGCAACGGCGACGTGCTCGAACCCGAACTCGGCATTGCCGCCATCGGCTCCGGCGGCGCCTTCGCCCAGTCCGCCGCCCGCGCGCTCCTGGAAAACACCGACCTGTCGCCGCTTGAAATCGTCAAGAAGAGCCTCACCATTGCGGGTGACATCTGCATTTACTCGAACCAGAATCATGTGATCGAGGAATTAGGGGCTGGGGGCTAGGAATTAGGGGAGGTGCGGCCTCTTTAAAAAACCGCGCAGCGACCTCCCCTAGCCCCTAATTCCTAACTCCTAGCCCCTAAAAATGACCCCCAAAGAAATCGTCCACGAACTCGACAAACACATCGTCGGCCAGGCCGCCGCCAAGCGCGCGGTAGCGGTCGCCCTGCGCAACCGCTGGCGGCGCCAGCAGGTGAGCGAGCCGCTGCGCCAGGAAATCACGCCGAAGAACATCCTGATGATCGGCCCCACCGGGGTTGGCAAGACCGAGATCGCGCGGCGTCTGGCGCGGCTCGCCAACGCGCCGTTCATCAAGATCGAGGCGACCAAGTTCACCGAAGTCGGCTATGTCGGGCGCGACGTCGACACCATCATCCGCGACCTGATGGAAACCGCGGTCAAGCAGATGCGCGAACAGGCCGCCGCCAAGGTGCGGTTCCGCGCCGAGGAGGCCGCCGAGGAACGCGTCCTCGATGCACTCGTGCCGCCGCCGCGTAACCCTGGTTTCGGCGAAGCCGAGCCCGCGCGCGAGGAAGGCGCGGCACGCCAGCGGTTCCGCAAGATGCTGCGCGAAGGCGCGCTCGACGACAAGGAAATCGAGATCGAACTCGCCGCGATCAGCCCCAGCATGGAAATATTCACCCCGCCCGGGATGGAGGACCTGTCCCAGCAATTGCAGGGCATGTTCGCCAACCTCGGGCAAAGCCGCCGGCAGCCGCGCAAACTCAAGGTGCGCGAGGCGTTCAAGCTGCTGATCGAGGAAGAGGCCGGGCGGCTGATCAACGACGATGAAACCAAACAGCAGGCGCTCGAAGCAGTCGAACAGAACGGCATCGTTTTTCTTGACGAGATCGACAAGATCGCCACCCGCAGCGACGCCCACGGCAGCGACGTGTCGCGCCAGGGCGTGCAGCGCGACCTGCTGCCGCTGATCGAGGGCACCACTGTCTCGACCAAGTACGGCATGGTGAAGACCGACCACATCCTGTTCATCGCCAGCGGCGCCTTCCACCTGTCCAGGCCGTCCGACCTCATCCCCGAACTGCAGGGGCGCCTGCCGATCCGTGTCGAATTGCAGGCACTCTCCGTTGAGGATTTCAAGCAGATTCTGACCTCCACCGACGCCTGCCTGACGCGCCAGTACGAGGCGCTGCTGGGCACCGAGGGCGTGACGCTGAAATTCACCGATGACGGCATCCGCCGCATCGCCGAGATTGCCTTCGAGGTCAACGAACGCACCGAAAACATCGGTGCACGCCGGCTGCACACGGTGATGGAAAAGCTGCTGGAAGATATCTCATTCGATGCCGGGAACGTCACCGGCGAACACGTGGTCGATGCCGACGCGGTCACCACGCGGCTGGCCGCACTGGCCGCGCGCGAAGACCTGGCGCGTTACGTCCTGTAAACCCGCGCTCTAGCGATTTCCCACTGCCCTGTCACTTTAAAGCTGTTTTATGAACCCAAAAATCCAACAACCCGTCGAAGCCCGCGGCAAATTCCTCTCCACCATCCTGTTCGGCAGCCGCTGGCTGCAGGTACCGCTCTACCTCGGCCTGATCGGCGCCCAGCTGGTCTACGTCGTGCATTTCATGGTCGAACTGGAACACCTGGTCGTCGGCACCTTCACCCTCGGCGAAGAAGCGATCATGCTCATCGTGCTGGGCCTGATCGACGTGGTGATGATTTCCAACCTGCTCATCATGGTCATCGTCGGCGGCTATGAGACTTTCGTCTCGCGCCTCAACCTCGAGGGCCATCCCGACGAACCCGAATGGCTGTCGCACGTCAACGCCAACGTGCTGAAGGTCAAGCTGGCCACCGCCATCATCGGGATCTCGTCGATCCACCTGCTGAAGACCTTCATCAACGCCCCCAACCTGGATGAAAAAGTCCTGCTGTGGCAGACCCTCATCCACATGGCGTTCATCGTCTCGGCGGTGGCGATTGCGTACATCGACAAACTGATGCCGCACCCGGCGAAGCATTGAGGCAGGCGTTGCCTGGTATCCGCCGGCATTCCCACGGCGGCTCACCGAACTTCGCGCGCCTCGTCCATGATTTCGGCCATGTCTTTTCCCTGTGCTCGAAAAGCGGTTCCAGTCGCGGGCCGGGAATAAACTCCCTCGGCGTTCTCGATTGGCTCGCCGCCACCACCGAGCTTCATTCACTTGGCACAACGGCGTGAACGTATGACACCGTGGTGAATGGCGGTTTGCAGCAGGGTCAACGCTTCCTGAAGTATCCGGTTCACGGGCGCCATCATCAGGTCGCCGGCGACGTCGGGCGGACTCAACAGCAAAGCCAGCCGGAGGGCGCACAGGCGATCAAGCTTGGGGCCGTGAACATCCACGGCCCGCTAATGCCTCCATCGACATTACTTATTGGCTGACCACCTCCCGCAAGCGGAAAATCGCGAAGTTGATTGATTTTTCCTGGAGAACCACCATGGCCACCCGCGACACCCTCACACCCAAAGAAGCCCAATGCAGCGGCGGCGCCGATTATGCCGCGCTGGCGCTGGAAGCACTGCAGGAACCTGCCGACGCCGCCTATGCCAAGGAACTGATGGACCGCGTGTCCGGCGACTGCCAGTTCACCAAGGATCTGGCGGCATGCGCCATCGTCTACAAGGCGCTGGGCGAACAGGACCGCGCGGAAGAACTGCTGCAGACCGCGGAAGACTACTGCATGAGCGGCGAAGAGCAGGTTTCACTGGCCGAAGCCAAATTCAAGGTGCTGGGCGACAAGGCGGCGGCGGTCGGCGCCTATGAAAAGGCGCTGAAGGAAACCGGCAGTCTCGACCCGCTGATCGACCTGGCGAAGAACGTGATGAGCGTAATTGCCGACAGCGCGTTTGCCAGGAAGGTGCTGGAAAAGGCCGAGGCGAAAATCTCGCGCGCGGTTGAATACAGCAAGCTGGCGGCCGTTTCAGCCGAGCATCTTCTGGACAAGGACTACGCGGCTGCGATTTTCAACAAGGCCGCTGAAAAGCTTTCCAGCGTTCCCGACCTGCTGTCGCTGGCCGGCGAGGTGACCAAGACGCTGGGCGACCCGGCGCGCGCCAAGGGGCTTTACCAGCGCGCACTGGAAGGCGCGACCGATTTCGCCGCCGCGAAGACGCTGATCGATTCCGCCAAGCAGGTCGGCGACACCGCATTCATGCAGTCCGCCCTGAAAAAGGCGGGCGACCTGGCATCCGCCACCGGCGAATACATCGAACTCGCCGAAGGTCTGGCCGGGGTGGGCGACAAGCCGGGCGCTGCGGCGCTGCTGGACAAGGCCGAGGATGCGGTGGCCGGCCTGGACGAGATGCAAAAGCTGGTGACTGCCGTCGAAGCGCATCTGTCCGACGATGCCGAGCGCCTGGCCCGCGTAAAGATCAAGCTGGAGAAGCGCCAGGCCAACCACACACGTTATATGGAGTTCCAGCAACTGGAAAAAGATGCCTCCAGCGTCAAGCATTACCTGGCGCTGGCCGAGCGTGTGCGCCTGGAACTCGAAGACCCGTTCTACGCCGCCAAACTGATCGAATCGGCGGAAACGCTGCTCGACGGCACCGGTTACCAATTCTCGCGCTACAAGCCGATCCTGCTGGCGGTGGACAAGAACCTGGACGATATCGACTGGCTCAGCCGCCTGCTTGATCGCGCTTCGGAAAACGCCGTCGATTTCATTGCCTTCAAGGATCTGGTCGTCACCGCGGCCCGATTGAAGCATCGTGAACTCGGCGTCGGCCGTGCACGCGCCTATCTGGCCGCGCGCGAAGCCGCGCTGGCGGCGGATGCCAATTCCACCGTCTATGACGTGACCAAACTTGCCGAAGCGAGCTTTGCCGCCACCCAGGGTGCCGCCGAGGCCGGACGTCTGCTCGAATCCGCACGCGCCCAAGCCAGGGATCACTTCGCGCTCACCCACATTGGCCGCCTGTATGCCTCCATGGGCAACGGCGCCAAGGCTGACGAACTGTTTGCGGCAGCCGCGGCAGCCTGCGCGAATGGCGACGCCTGCATCCAGTTCATCGATCGCCTGAAAGGCTTTGCCCTGCCGGCCGAGGTGCTAAAGAAGTGGTATGCCGAGTGCGGCGCGCAGTTGAGCAAGCCCGCCGACAAGCTGCGCTGGGCCGAAGGTATTGCCGACGCGCTGAACGACAAAACCTGGGCCGGCGAAGCCTATAGCCAGCTCGCCGGGCAGTTCAGCGGCGACGACATTGCGCGCTTCGAACTCAGCCGCCGCTCCCGCGCCGACATGAATTACTTTGGCGCGAACCGCCGTCACTAAAAGCAGCGGCTTGCACTATTGGCAAAGCCGTCCTGAAAACCCTGCAATACCCCTTGAAACAGCCCGGTTGAACGGGCTGTTTTTATTTGTACACTTCGGGATGAAGCTGTTCTCTGGAGTGCTCCATGGCCGAAAACCTTTCCGCCCTCATCGACGCCGTGCAGAAAAACTGCACGATCGCGGATGCCCGCCACGCCCGCGACATGACGATGTGCACCTTTCTTCTGGAAATGCGCGAGTACTACCGCTGGGAAATGGAAATTCCCTTTGGCGCGCGGCTGCCCAGAGACGAACTCGGCGACTGGCTGAATGCCCGCGAAAGCCTGTGGGACGCGATCGAGGAAGAAGATTTCGCGCCGATTCCCCTGAGCGAGGCCGGCATCGATCCGTTCGAGGCCGAAGACATCAACCGCGCCCTGACCCCGCTTGGTCTGGTCTACAGCAGCGGGCTGGGGCATTTCCGCAAGCCGCATTTCGTGCTGGCCGAACTCAAGCGCGCCGAAGTGCGCGAAGGCGTGCAGGTGCTGGTGGCCGGCTGCGAATACGCGCGCGACCTGATCGCGCCGCCGGCGGCGATGCGCAACGGCGCTATCTTCCTGCGCATGGACGCGGTGCGCCGCCTGCTGTGGAACAAATACGAAGAATGGCAGTGGAAGGAAAAGGACACTGCGCTGGGGCGCGCTTTTGCCTATTACGATTTCGCGCGGGACATCGAGCATGGACTCGACCGCATGGCGGAAGCCGAGAGCGAGGCGATGATCCTGCACGAGATCGGCGAGGCGCGCGCGGAGTCGCTTCTGGGCGATGCCTGGAATGCAATGCTCGGCCAGCTCACGTCCAGGCACGCCGAATTGCTGGTTCGCGCGGTGCGCGACCATCTGGCCGACTGCCTGGTGACGCTGCCGACGCTGCTCGAACGCGAAGCCGTCGGCTCGTTGCATTTTTATCTGGCGAATCTCTCGGGACAGCGCCGCGCGCTGTTCCCGGCCTTGCCGCTGGCCTATGAAAACTGGCTTGGCAGCCGCGATAGCGCCAAGCTGACCGATCTCGTGTCCGCGGCCGCGAGCCACTGGCTGGATGCGGCGCGACGACTATCCGCCAGCTATCATCGCGACCCGGTGCGGGGCGATGCGCTGCTCAGCGCCCTGGCCGGCAGCGACCTCGCGGAGATCAGGCTCTAGACGAAGAAAACGGGCGATTCATCGCCCGTTTTCTTCGTCCACGATGCACCCGGCGCGGAGAAAAGCCCCCGCCCTCGATAGCCCCATATCTTCAAGACGCGCTAAAGCGCGGGTGAAACCGCATGTCCCAACTGTTCGGCGATAGTCTCCAGCAGCTGCTCTTCCTGATAAGGCTTGCCCATGTACACTTTGACGCCGAGTTCCATCGCATGCTGGCGGTGCTTGTCCGCCGTGCGCGAAGTGATCATGATGATCGGCACGGACTTCAGGCGTGCGTCGTTATGCATCACACGGGCCAGTTCGAAGCCATCCATGCGCGGCATCTCGACGTCGAGCAGCACCACGTCCGGGAGCAGGTCATGCATTTTTTCCAGCGCATCGACGCCATCCTTCGCGCTGTCGACGCGATAGCCTTCACGGGTGAGCAGGCGCGTGGTGATCTTGCGCACGGTCAGAGAATCGTCCACCACCAGCACCATCGGCGGTTGCAGGGCCGCGCTGACCTCGACCGTTTCGGCCGGCGCGGCCTGCTCGGCCACGCTGCGCGGCTGGCTGGCCCAGCGCATCGCCAGCGGCACCGGGTTCAGGATCAGGATCACGCGTCCATCGCCGCGCACGGTGGCGCCGGCGACACCGGTGATGCGCGCCATCTGCGGGCCGATGTTCTTGACCACGACTTCGCGCGTCCCCTCGATCGAGTCGACCAGCACCGCGGCAAGGCTGGAGCCGCTTTGCAGCAGCACCACCTGGTTGTAGCGCTGCACTTCGTGCACCGCCTCGGTGTCGCCCAGGAGATGCGGCAGATAGGACAGCGGGTAGCGGGTGCCGCGCCACGTCACCTCACACGCTGCCATCGCCTGTGCCAGTTCTTCCGGCTTGAGCTCAAGCACCTGCTGCACCAGCGGCGTCGGCAACGCGTAATCGTGCTTGGCCGCATGGACCATCACGGCCTGGGTCATCGCCAGGGTTAGCGGCAAATAGATGTTGAAGCAGGTGCCGGCGCCCCGAGTGGATTCGATTTCGATGCGCCCGCCAAGCGCTGAAATTTCACTTTTCACCACATCCATGCCGACGCCGCGCCCGGCAACCTGGCTGACGGTATCCGCAGTGGAGAATCCGGCGGCGAAGATCATCTGCGCCAGCAGGGAATCGGTAGGTTCGGCTCCGGGTTGCAGCAAGCCGTTGGCTACCGCTTTTTCGCGGATGCGCGCGTAGTTGAGTCCGGCGCCGTCGTCCTTCACCGTGAGCAACATTTCATTGCCGGTCTGGCGCGCCGACAGCACGATTTCGCCAAACTCGGACTTGCCGGCGGCACTGCGTTCCGCAGGGGTTTCGATACCGTGCGCCAGCGCGTTGCGTAGCAGGTGTTCGAGCGGTGCGGTGACCTTCTCCAGCACCGAACGGTCGATTTCAAGATCGCCGCCCCGGATGTCGAGCTGGGCGCGCTTGTCCACATCTCGTGCGGTCTGGCGCACAGTACGATACAGCCGGTCAGCCACCGAATGCAGCGGCACCATGCGCACCCGCAGCAAATTCTGCTGCAGTTCGCGGTTGAGGCGCGTCTGCTGAATCAGCGCGGCATCGGCTTCGCCGAGCCGCGCCAGCAGGATGTGCTGCACGGTGGAAATATCGTTGACGCTCTCGGCCAGGAAACGGGTGACCTCCTGGAACCGCGTGAACCGGTCGAATTCCAGCGGATCGAACTGTTCCGCCCCGCCCTGCGTCTGGAAATTCGCCTGCATCTGCGACTCGGCCTGAATTTCGACCTCGCGGATATGGCTGCGCAGACGCACCAGCGCTTCCGTCAATTCGTTGACGTGGCGCTTGAACGCGAACACTTCGCTCTCAATCCGAGAGCGCGCAATCGCGACCTCGCCGGCCTGGTTGACCATGCGGTCAACCCAGTCGGCGCGCACGCGCAGGGTCAGGCTATTGATCTCGCGGGAAGCCGGCTGGGCGACGGCAGGCGATTCCGCCGTCAATGGAATCCCCTCCGCGGGGCCGGAAACAACAGTCGACAATACCGGCTCGATCGGCTCCGCCAGCGGCGCTTCCGCCGCATCAACGACGGGCGACAGGTCGCCCTGCCGGAGGCGCTCCACCGCGTCGGCCAGGCGATCGAGCTGCGCCTCCAGCGTGTGGAATACCTCGCCGCTGGCGGCCAGATGGCCTTCGGCCACCGCGACCACGCGAGACTCCATCACATGCGTCAATTCGCCCAGACGCATTGCGCCTACCATGCGCGCACTGCCCTTGATGGTGTGAAGATTGCGGCTCAGCGCGTCGCGCGCAGCCGAAGCGCCAGGCGCCTCTTTCCACGCCCGCAGCTGGGCGCTGGTGTCCGGCACCAGGGTTTCCGCCTCTTCGAGGAAGATCGGCAGCAACTGCTCATCGATTTCGTCGGTGACTTCGCGTCGCTCGAACACCGGCGCGGGCGCAGAGATTTTGAATTCAGGTACCAGGGCGCCGATATCCAGGGGCTCGGCGGAGACGGCGGCTGGCGATGCTTCGACCACTTCTCCGGTTTCTTCCGCCGCCGGCAGATCAGGCGCGATGGCTTCGGTTTCGTCCAGTACATCCATGCCGTGCGCAATATCTTCAACGGCTTGATCCTGCATCTCCGCGTCCGGCGGCACAATCCCGGCCGGCACCTCATCCTGAGGCCAGGAAGCGGATTCCAATATCTGCTCGTCCTCCAGTTCGCCCAGGGCGGCGATCAAATCGGTCGCGGGTTCGGGAAGATACTCGGCTTCGATGGTCGCGACCATGATCTGCAGACGTTCAACCGTATCCTGAACCAGCGGCAAATGCGCTTCCGGGAAAGGCCTGTGGACAAAGCGGTTCCAGTATTGCTCAAGAGCGTGCGACAACTCGGCAAGGGCAGCGATTCCCGCGGTTCCGGCGATGCCGGCCAGCGTATGCACGGCGCGGCGCGCCTGCTCGCTGATCACGCAGCTGGCGATTCCGGCCTGGCGATCGACCTCTTCCAGCAGCACCGCCAGACGCTGATGCACCTCGGTCATGAAAATCTCATACAGCCCGGTCGACAGGCAGACCGGGCCGATGTGGACGCCTTCGGAAACAGCCGCCTCGGAAAATACGATCTCTTCCTCCGGCTCTATGGCAGCCGCGACGGCACCTTCATCGAGTGAGGCCGCAGCAGGCTGCGTTTCAACAGTTTCTGCCGGGACTTCGGTTGGCTGTGCATATTCGATCACCGCACTTGTCTGACAAGGCCCGGACTCGGCCAATACCGGCGGCAGCTCGGCCTCGAACACGGTCGCAGCCTCCGCCACCGGTTCGGTTTCCGCAGCAGGTGAAAATTCGAATTCCGCGGCAAGGGCGCCTTCGGATTCGTCCACAGGTTCGGCAACCGGATGGAATTCGATCTCGAACCCGGCCGCTTCCTCGGTCTCCGTTCCGGCTTCCGCGACGGGCGTGAACTCGAACGTCTCGGCCAGGGCGGCTTCTGGCTCGCCCTCGATTCCGGCAACCGGCTGAAATTCGATTTCGAATCCGGCCGCCTCCTCGGTCTCCGTTCCGGCTTCCGCGACGGGCGTGAACTCGAACGTCTCGGCCAGGG